>JANXTJ010000308.1 GCA_025352485.1 Salinibacterium sp. | reverse complement strand
CCGAGTGAGAGCATTGCCCCTGCGACGTTGACGGGCAGATACAGAGTTGTGCCCGCGCGTGCCTCGGGAGTGTCCATGTTGCCGCCGTGGGTGGATGGCGTCACGACCAACCGCACCTCGCCGCCCGCTGGGGCAACACCCACGGTGCCGTGCATCGGGTCAAGTGGCAGGGCGAGGGTGAAGTCCGACCTCGTAGCGCGGAAGGTGGCCGTCCACGCATCCAGATCAATGTCGTAAAACCAGACTCGTTCCTCGAGCGGCTCGTGCAACATCGCGGTCTCGTGAGTCGCCGAAAGGGCTCCGAACAGCGGGAAGGTGCTGGAGATAGCGTGCGGCCGTGCCGGCACGATCGAGACAAAGTGCACGGCGAGCATGTCGCCGGGTTCGGCGCCCTGAACCTCGATTGGTCCGGAGACGGGATTGAGCTCTGCGAACGGCACGATTGCGCTCGGGACATCGTTCGGGGTGAGCACGCGACCGCCGAAGCAGTCCTCAGTGCTCACCTCGACGATGTCGCCTGGGCGGATACTGATGAGCGGTTCTCGCCCGCCGAACACGTACGAATACTGGTCGGGGCGAGGGGCGAGCGAGTGAACCGTCATTGTTCTATTTCACCGTGCTGGTTGGGGTAGCCGACTCGGCCGGGGCGTCCAGCGCAACGGGGTTCTTCATGCGTCCCGTGCGCGTCAGCACGATGGCGACAACGATGCCGATCGCCAGCCACACCACGCCCAGAATCTGCGCGGATGCGCGAGCATTCCACAGAACGCCGAGCAGGATCGCAAAGCCGATCACCGGGAACACCAGGTGCACGAACCAGCGCCGGGACTTCTGCTTGACGATGAACCACCAGACGACCGCAACGTTCAGCAGCAGAAATGCCGTCAGCGCGCCAAAGTTGACCAGCGCAGCGATGGCATTGAGCCCATCGGGAAGGATGGTCAGGTAGATGCCCAGGACGAGCGAGATGCCCGCGACTGCGAAGGTCGCATTCACCGGAACGCTGTGCTTGGCGCTGACCTTGCTGAGGAACTTCGGCAACTGGCGATCGCGCGCCATCGCGTAGAGCAGGCGCGACGTGGCGGCCTGGGCAACCAGTGCGTTTGCGAAACCCCAGGCGATCGCCGTGGATGCCGCGGTGAGGATGAACATGAAGTGTCCGCCCGCGAGCTCGGATGCCTGGTAGAACGCGACCCCGGTCGGATCGCCGTTCTCGATGAGCGCTGCCGGGTCATCCACGAGCATTGATGCGACCCAGGTCTGCACGATGAAGAGCACGCCGACGATGGCCAGCGCCGCGACCATCGATCGACCGAGTGACTTGCTCGATCCGGAGTTCTCTTCGGCGAGGGTCGAGATTCCGTCGAAACCGAGGAATGACAACACCGCGAGAGACGCGGCACCGAACAGTAGCGGCAGCGAGAACGTGCTCGGGTTGAAGAATGCGGCAAAGCTGAAGCCCTGCCCCTTGCCCTGAGCGACCGCGACGATTCCGACCACCAGGAAGATCGCGAGAACAATCAGCTCGAGGGCCAGCATGTACTTGTTCACGATTGCGGTGAGCTGGATGCCGAGGTAGTTGATCACCGTGTTGAGTGCCACAAAGCCGACCAACCATGCCCAGAGCGGAATCTCCGGAATAATTCCGTTCATCGCGATGGCGGCCGCCAGGTACAAGAGGCACGGGATGAGCAGATAGTCGAGCAGGATCATCCAGCCGGCAATGAAACCGACAGGGCGAGCGATTCCGCGCCCGGCATAGGTATAAACCGAGCCGGCCATCGGGAATGCCTGTGCCATCTGCGAGTACGAGTTCGCGGAGAACATCATGGCGGCCAGCGCCACGATGTAGGCCAGTGGCACCATTCCGCCTGAAGCCTGAAATACGCCGCCAAAGATGGCGAACGGTGCGATGGGCACCATGAAGATCAGGCCGTAAATCATCAGGTCGCTGAACTTGAGCGACCGCTTGAGTTCTTGCTTGTAGCCGAACTGTTCGATCGTGGACTGATCGGTGTGTGCCGGGTCGCTCGGGATGCTGGTGGTGGTCATGCCCATTCCTATCTTCGGTGACAGAAAATGTTTCCATCTGGAAACAATGGATCACGCTACAGCACGGCGAGAGCGCCGACGTCATCGAGGTCGGTACCGACGGCACGCGCCAGCGCCATCGGCAAACGCTCGCCCCTGTGCCATCCCGATCTGGGGCCGTGGGCGCCCGATCGCTGACCGGCAATGAGCCGTGCGGCCGCCGAGCCCGCCGCGTGCGATTGCAGCAGTCCGCTGTCGAAGAGTGCCGCCAGCAACCGCACACCGTCGTAGCAGCCCTCGGCATATGACGCGGGAAGCGGGGCGACTAGGCCGAAGCGCGCGACGTATGCACTGATTAACTGCTGGTGCCGTTCGTCGTCCTGCAAAATAAAAGACGGCATCGCGGAATACAGTTCGCCGGAGTTGTCACCGCCGGCGGCCACGAGGCAATTCTCATCCAGTGCCGTGCAGAGCCTCACGAAGGCCTCACCGGCGCCCAGCTGTGTAACGCCGCGATGAAACTCAATCCCGTCGCGCCCCACCAACGAGAGCAGGATCGCGTCGGCGCCGGCCTGACGCACCTCGTCGATGAGCTGCGCCGCGTCGACCTGCCCGATGGGCACCAATCGATTCAGCACCACGCTCTGGCCCAGATCGCTCAGAACGTCCCCGGCAGCTTCATGCATCTGACGCGGCCAGACATAGTCATTGCCAATCAGCGCCCAGCGGCGAACCTGTCGATGTCGAGCGAGCCAGGCGATCGGCGCTCGCAGGTGGTCTTCGGGGTTGCTGCCGATAAAGATCGATCCGGGCGCGACGCTACCGACCTCATGGGGAGGCGTAAAGACGTAGGGCACTCGATCGGCCACCCTGGCTTCGACGGCTCGGCGAACATTCGAGGTGTGGGTGCCGACCAGGGCATCTACCAGCCCGGTTCCGACCAACAGGTCTACTTCCGAGGCGACATCGTTGGGGTCACTCCCGGCATCGACCAGGACGAGTTCCAGCGCAGTGTCACTGCCAGCGGAAGCCTCTTCGGCCGCGAGGATCGCGCAATTGATGATCGAAGGACCGGCAACGCCCATGAGGCCGGACACCGGCGCCAACAACCCGATCGTCAGGGTCTGCGAAATCGGTCCACGCAGCAACAAATCGCTGGGAAGTAATAGGGTGATGGGCACCGTCACGTTACAAGTATCGCGCTCAGGGAACAACGTGGGTCGAGGAGGGTACAGACGTGTCAGGGTCATCGCAGAGCGCTGAGCGCCCCGCCGCCCGCGTTTCGTCTCTGGCGGAGTTGGCATGGTCGTTGAATGGCATCGAGCGTCGGCTCACGGCGGGGCTCTCGGTCGTGCTGTCGGAGGAGGGCGTCTCGCTGGATCAGTGGCGAATACTGGATGTGATCGGTCGGCTTGGGTCACCAACGATGGGCGAGCTGGCCGAGGCAACCGGAATGCCGAACGCGACTCTGAGCAGAATCGTTGACTCGCTGGAAGATGCGGCATCCGCATTCCGGCTGCCGGCCACGGCGGATCGCCGGCGGATCACGGTTCACCTGTCGGATCGAGGCGAGCAGCGGCTCGACCGGATTCGCGCGATCGTTGATGCCTGGGAGCAGGCAACAGCACATCGCCTCGGGCCGGATGCCGCGAATGCGCTGCTCGACGCGGCGAGCACCGTCGCGCGCGCGCTCGACGACTAGCCGGAACTCCCCGCTCCGTCTCCGAGCGC
>JANXTJ010000296.1 GCA_025352485.1 Salinibacterium sp. | reverse complement strand
CGAACTCGTCGGCGAGGGCGACGAAGTCACCGAGCCGCGGGTATAGCTCTTTCGGAACTGAGTGGAATAGTTTTCCCCAGTGCGGTCGAGCCTCGAAGGGGGCCAGCACCTCCTCGATCACCGGCAGGAGCGCCAGAACAGCTTCTGGCTCTTTCTTCCAGGTGAAGTGGATCGCCACGGCGTCGGTGTCGTATGCGCCGCTGAGCCAGAGTGAGTCTGCTGCCATGCTGCGCAGCTCGCTAATGAACAGGTGCGGTGTAATGCGGTGAGCGAGAGCGCGCACGGCGCTGATTGCGTTCACCGCGTGCCGGCGCGGCACGAGGTATTCGGTCTGCAGCTCTTCGCCATTGCTTGGGGTGAACTCAAGCTTGAAGTGCGGCAACCGGTCGATCCACGGGCCGGGGATGCCACGCTGCTCCGTGACGCTGGTGGTGGGCTGCTCCGGCAGCGGGTGCACCGGCAGCAGCCGCGGCTTCGCGCCGAAAAGGTCTTGCGGCGGCTTCGCCTCGCCTATCCGGCTTTTCAGCCAGACCGCGCCGACGTCGTCGCCCGCCCAGTCGGTGAAGATGCTCACGCTGTAGGCGCGGGAGGTAATCGCGTCGTAGTTTTCGAGGAGCCCCGCCCAGCTGAGGCCGTTGTAGACGTCTTGGCGCACCTGAAATGTGGGCTCGATGTCGAGGGTGATTCGGTGCACGACGCCGAGCGCGCCGAGCGAGACGACCGCGCCGTCGAATTCTGCGTCCGCGGGGCTGATGGTTCGCACGGCACCGGATGCCGTCACGATCACCAGACCGGAGACCGCCCGCGAGAGCGTGCCGTTACGGTCTCCAGAGCCGTGGGTTCCGGTCGCCACCGCCCCTGCCACGGAGATATGCGGTAGCGATGCGAGATTGCGCAGGGCCCAGCCGGCCTCCTGCAAAATGACCCCGAGGTCGCCGTAGCGCAGGCCGGCCGAGAACGACACGGTCTCGCTCTCGGCGTCGATGGCGATGGCCGACGGCATCCCCTCGAGGGTGACCATCTCTGCGGAGTCGGCGAGATCGTTGAAGGAGTGCCGGCTACCGAGGGCCCGGATCTTCGGGGCCTCGGCCACCACTTCCTGCAGTTGCTCCAGCGACGTCGGGCGGTGCAGCGTCGCGGCGCGGTACTGGTGGTATCCGGCCCAGTTCCAGCCGATGCTCATCGGGCAGAGTTTCCGTTGACCGTTTTTGACATGACCCCATTCTCTACCCCGAGCGGGATCTGGTGATTCCGGCCGTGCGTCGGGCGGGGGTGTTGAATGAGGACGTGTCCCGCCAACAGCGTCTCGTCCTCGTGATTGCGATCCTCGCCTCCTTTGTCGCCTTCCTGGACAGTTCGGTGATCAATGTCGCGCTGCCGGCGATCAGCCGCGAACTCGGCGGCGGACTCAGCACTCAGCAGTGGGTCGTGGATGCCTACCTGATCACCCTCAGCTCGTTGATCCTGCTTGCCGGGTCGCTGTCGGATGTCTACGGCCGGATCGTGGTGCTGCGGGTGGGGCTGATCTGCTTCGGCGTAGCCTCCGTGCTCATCGCCATATCGCCGTCCGCGGAGTTTCTGATCGTGATGCGCGGGGTGCAGGGCATCGCGGCGGCGCTCCTGGTGCCAAGCTCGCTCGCCCTGATCATCTCCACTTTTCGGGATGCCGCCCAGTCAAAGGCGATCGGTACCTGGACGGCGTGGTCTAGCGCCGCGTTTCTGGCCGGCCCGATCCTCGGTGGCCTGTTCGTCGACACCCTCAGTTGGCGCCTCGTCTTCGTCATCAACCTGATCCCGATCGCGGTGGCGCTCTGGATGCTGTTTGTGCTGCGGCAAAAGGACGTCAGGGTGGCGGGGGTGCGCATTGACTACCCCGGTGCCATGCTCGGGGTCATCGGGCTCGGTGGGCCGGTCTTTGCCCTCATCGAGCAGGCCAATTACGGCTGGAGTAGCCCGGTGATCTTTCTGCCATTCGCCATCGGGCTGGCCTCGCTGGGCGCCTTTATCTGGTGGGAGCGCAGGGCACAGGATCCGATGCTGCCGCTGTCAATCTTCGCCGCCCGCAATTTCGCCTGGGGCAACCTCAGCACGGCGCTCGTTTACGCCGCCCTATCGATCGGTGGCTTCATCATCGTGGTCTACCTTCAACAGGTGGCGCACTTCCCCGCCACGATCGCCGCTCTCGCCCTGCTGCCGGTGTCGCTCGGCAACGTGTTCCTTTCCGGACTGTTCGGCACCCTCAGCGGCCGGTTCGGGCCGCGCCTGTTCATGACGCTCGGGCCGATCATTGCAGGCGCTGGCTATTTGTTGATGCTCATGATCGGCCAACAGGTGAACTACTGGACGCAGGTTCTGCCGGGCATCGTCGTCTTCGCGCTGGGGCTGTCGATGACGGTGGCACCGCTGACCGCGGCCATCCTCGGCTCGATTCCGGCGGCACGGGCTGGCATCGGCTCTGCCGTCAACAACGCGGTCGCCCGCGTCGCCGGCCTCATCGCCACCGCGATGATCGGCGTGATCGTGGCGGGAACCCTCGACGTGAATAGCTTCCATCGCGTCATTGCGGTGACCGCGCTGTTCTTAATCCTGGGCGGGATCGTCTCGTTCATCGGCATCCGTAACCCGCGCACACCGTCGACCGCGCCGCCAGTCGGGTAGCCGCCGACCGCATAACAGCCGCCCGCATAAACGCTCAGCCGAGAATCCGGGCGCCGGAGAGCGCTAACAGCACGACGTCGAGCAGCGCCGCGGCAATGATGAGTCGGAAGATCAGGCGCGTCGGGTGGCCGCGCAGCACCAGCACGGCACACGCGGCGGCGAGAGCGAGACTGACGCCCAAACCCACGAGGGCGTAAATCGGAGCGGAGCCGAGCCCGAGGACGATGCTGGCTGCTGCTGCCGCCAATGCTGCGGCGATGATCACGCCGCTGGCCTTTGCACCGAACCGGTGGGGGAGGCCGCGCACGCCTGTTGCCTCGTCGTCGTCGAGATCCGGCAGCACATTGGCGAAGTGCGCGGCGACACCGAGCAGCGCGCCGGCCACCAGTGCCCACGGCGAGCACGGGGTGGGGTCTGGCAGCGCGAGCGTGACGACCAGCGGCAGCAGCCCGAAACTGACAATGTACGGAATGACCGACAATGGCGTGCTCTTCAGGCCGAGGTTGTAGGCCCATGCCGAGCCAATGAACATCCCGTGGGCGAGGGTTGCCGGCCAGCCCAGCGCAATCGTGAGCACGATCGCGAGTGCCGCCGCCACGAACGCAGCCGACCGCACGACTGCGACAGAAATCTGACCGGTTGCCACCGGCTTGTCGGTGCGGCCGACGGCACGGTCCCGATCGGAGTCGATCCAGTCATTGCTGAGGCCGACGGAGGCCTGGTTCGCCAAGACCGCACAGCCCAACAGGAGCACCCGCCACGGTTCCAAACCGACCCCGATGCCCAAGATGACCGCGATGGCGGTGACCGCGATGGCCGGCCCCGGGTGCGACGACCTGGCCAACGCCGATACGGTCGCGAGAGCCCCGGCTCGGCCCCGGTTCACAGCAGGCGTCGGGCCGGCGGAAGAAGACATGCTCCGATCGTAGGGGCTGCCCGTCCGGCGGAGGCGTCGTCGTGCGGGCTTGACGTGGGGCCTCGTCGTGGGGGTAGCGCGCCGGAGGGCTGGCGGTAGGTTGGATACATGCAGGACACGCTCAACGAAAGCACTTTGGCGCAGATTCTGCCCGGCAGCTGGACAATCGCCGCTACCAACTTCCCGATGTGGCTGACGGGGCAGCGGCAATCGCCGCGCTTCAGCTACGAGCTCGTCAGTGAGAACCCGCTGATGCTCTCCGATGACGTCTCCTACGTCACCGCCGAGGGCGAGCAGAAACATATTTTCGGGCTCGACACCTTCGGCATTGACCGCGACGGCAACGATGAGTTCCGTTGGCGCGGCAAGAAACTGCTGTGGTTGGTGGTGAGTCGCTGGTCGGTTTCCGGCGTGAGCGAAGACGGGTCTATCGCGGTCATTCGGTTCGCCAAGTCGTTGGTGACACCAGCGGGCATCGACGTCATCGTGCGCGAAGGGGTCGCGGCCCCCGAATTGCGGGCCACCATCGCGCGGGCGACCGAAGAATTTGGGCTCACGCCCGAAGATTTCGCATCGCTGACCTGGCTCGGTCGCTCCCGCGGATTAGGGGGCGGGGCCGATTAGGGGTGGGCCGATTGGGCACCCAGTCCCAGGGCGGCGAGCACCTCAGTGGGGCGTTCGACGTTACCGAAGTGACCGCAATCGGCAATGATGGCGGTCGTTGCATCGGTAAGGATGCGGCGCAGCCTGTCGAGGTCGTCGTCGCGCACGAAAACGTCGCGATCGCCTTTCGTCGCCCGCACCGGGCAGCGGATCGCTGACCATCTGCCGTCGGCGTCGTAGCCCCTGGCGATTTCGGCGGCCGCCGTGAATGACCGCGGTCGCACCTCGCGCGACAGCGACTCGATCACCGTGTCGTCGACTCGAAAGCCGTGTCGAAACAGCGGCAGCACGGCAACGCGCAGCAGGTGCGCTCGCCCCATGCCACGCACCAAATACCGCCCGAATCCGCCCAACCCGCGCAGCACACGCATGACCTGCCACAGCGTGGTGAATCCACGGAGAAGGGCGAAATTGCGTACGGGATTCCCGACGCTGGCGATCACGCCCCAGCTCGTGCACGACACGGTCGCTACCGAGGCGACGCTGCCCGGCCAGAGCGCGGCCATGTGCATGGCGATGAATCCACCCATGGAGTGCCCGACCAG
>JANXTJ010000291.1 GCA_025352485.1 Salinibacterium sp. | reverse complement strand
GCCGGCGTGCGTCGCTTCGTGCACGACCAGCACCACACCTATTTCAGTCGATATGCCACCCGAGATTCGGTCGTTCAGGGGTTCGAGGCATCCATCAGCTCTGATGTGAGCATGTTCGCCCCCGAAATTGCTACACCGACGCTTCTGATCGCGGCCGAACACGACCCCATTTCGAGCGTGACCGCGCAGCAGCGCCTCGTGGGATTGTTCCAGGATGCAACCCTCGTAGTGCTCACCGGTGTTGGCCACCTCGTGCACTACGAGAAGCCGCGCGAGGCCGCAGAGCAGATCGTGGCATTCCTAAAATCGGGCGATGTCGCCCCGGCGATTGCTCCCGCGTGAAAATCATCTTTGACTGCCGCTACACGCGGCTGGGTCGCCACGACGGAATCAGCCGCTTCGGCGCGCGATTGGTCGAGGAGCTGGCGAAGCTGCATCCGGTCACGATGCTCATCTCCGACCGGCGCCAACTCGAGATGCTGCCGCAACTGCCCTGGGTGCTGGGGCCAGATCCGACCTCGGCCCGCGAGCCGTTTGTCGCGCTGACGGTGAACAAACAGCGGCCGGATGTCGTCTTCACCCCCATGCAGACCATGGGCCCCGGCTGGCGGCGGTACGCCCTCGTGACCACCGTTCACGACCTCATCTACTACACGCACCGAATCCCGCCGCGCGATCTGAACCCGGCCCTGCGGCTGCTCTGGCGGGCGTACCACCTGTCGTGGGCACCGCAGCGGGCACTGCTCAATCGAGCGGACGCGCATGTGGTCGACTCAGAGACCACACGCGATCTGATGGCCGCCCACTCGATGACCAAGAATCCGATGAACGTAATCCTGCTGGGCACGGAGCAGCACCCGGATGCAGCGCCCCGCGCGGCAGCCGCGGCGAAGTCCCTCGTCTATATGGGCTCGTTCATGCCCTATAAGAATGTCGATCTGATCGTGACGGCGATGACACAGCTGCCCGGGTATCGGCTACAGCTCATGAGCCGCATCAGCGCAGAAGAACGCGCACGCCTCACCGCTCTGGCGCCGGCAGGAGCCATCGAGTTCTTCAACGGGGCATCCGATGACGATTACACGGCCGCGATCCTCGGCGCCACCGCGCTGGTCTCGGCCTCGCGCGACGAGGGGTTCGGGCTACCGGTCGTCGAGGCGCAGGCGCTCGGCACCCCGGTGCTGCTGAACGACATCCCGATTTTCCGGGAAATCGGTGGGCCTCCCGCCGGCTTTTTCGATGGCAGCAGGGTTGCATCGTTCGTGGCTGCGGTGCGCGAGCTGGAAGACCCGGCCGAGTGGCGGCGGCGGTCAGCCGCGTCGGTCGTGTGGGCGCGTCGCTACAACTGGCCCGACGCCGCGAAGCAGCTGTTGACGGTTCTTACTGACGCGGATGCCGCCCGCAAGGCACGTCGGAGCCGCTGATCTCGCCCCAGCAGTCACGCTCCGGTGCGCGCAGCCTCCCTGCGCTCGAACTCGTTCTGGTCGTCAAGGTCGTCGACGGATAGCGACTGCGACTCCTCCTCGATCGGGTCGTCAAAGGCGATGAGGCGCAACGAGCCGTTCTCGTGAGTGATGCTGTGCACCGAGCCGTTGCCGATCGCCCCGTGGCGGCCATTCGGGTCTATGGCGTTCAGCACCGAACGAATGACCCCGCCGTGGCTCACCACAATGACCGACTGCTCTGGGTGCGACTCGGCAATCGCCAGAAGCGCGGGTAGCACTCGCGCGACCACCTGCTCCCGGGATTCCCGGCCGGGGACGGGGCTGTCGTCGGGGAAGCGTTCGTCGCACTCGGCATCCGTGAGGCCTTCCGCCTCGCCATAGTTGCGCTCCGCGAGATCGGCAACGGTAGTCGGCGCCGACAGTCCCACCGTGGTCGCGATGATCGACGCGGTCTCGAACGCGCGCGCGAGCGGGCTGGACAGCACCGCATGCCAGCTCCTTCGGGTAAGAAGATCGCCGGTGGCCGCCGCCTGTTCACGACCCGTGTCGTTCAGGGGGATGTCGGTGCTGCCCTGAATCTTGTGCTGCAGGTTCCAGTCGGTTTCGCCATGGCGAACAAGGTAGAGCAGCACGGGGGTTCCCTCCGGGAAACCTAGGAGCAGAGTCGCTCCGCGAGCGCCATCAGCGTCTCGGTCGTTCCCGCGTCAATCTTAACGGTCGCGCGATTGTCACCCTTCGTCATGCCGCGGTTGATGATCACCACGGGCAGTCGACGACGATGGGCTTGCTCGAGCAGCCTGATCCCCGAGTTGACGGCCAGCGACGACCCGGCGATCACCAGCGCATCCGCGGACTGCATCAGAGCCGACGCTTCCTCGAACTTTTCCTTGGGTACGAATTCTCCGAAGAACACGACCTCCGGCTTGAGGATGCCGCCGCACACGCTGCACGCAGGAATCGCGAACTGGTCGACATCGGTGACCTGCACGTCGCCGTCGGGAGACAGCTCGACGGCAGAGGGCAGTTCGAGCCAGGGGTTGTCGTGCGCGATCCGCTCGGCGATGCTCGAGCGCGCGTACGACTGACCGCAATTCAGACAACGCACCTTGTCCATCGTGCCGTGCAGATCAACGACGCGCTGCGAGCCGGCGCGCAGGTGTAGGCCGTCGACATTCTGGGTGATGATGCCGTCGACAACACCGGCGAGTTCGAGTTCGACCAGGGCGCGGTGCCCCGCGTTGGGGGCAGCAGTGTCGAATCGCTTCCAGCCCAGATGGCTACCCGCCCAGTAGCGCTTGCGCGCGGCGTCGCCTGCCAGAAACTGCTGGAAGGTCATCGGGGTGCGCACGGGAGCACCGGCGCCGCGGTAGTCGGGGATGCCGGAGTCGGTACTCACCCCCGCGCCGGTAAGCACGGCGAGGGTTCGCCCGCTCAGCGCGGCAATGGCGGCATCGAGGCTCGCGGCGGCGACAGGTGCCGCTGTGGGGCTGGCGCTGGGCATCCGCACTCCTCTTCCTCTGAAAGACTAAACAACGCAGTTTTCGGTTATGTTTCCGAATGCTGGCAGATCGAGAATCAAGAAGCGGGGGCGGCTCATGCACGTGGTCAGAATCGACTACCTCACCGACTCGCGGCTGGCCGACTTCGCTAACCTCACCGATGTGGCGCTGCGGCGCGTTTCCGAACCGGCTGGCGGCCTGTACATCGCCGAATCGCCCAAAGTGATCGAGAGGGCGCTCGCTGCCGGTCATCTCCCACGGGCCGTTCTCGTGAACGACAAGTGGTTGGCAGACCTGGCGCCGTTGCTCGCAGACTACGACGTGCCGGTATTTGTCGGTGAGCCTGCCCTGCTCGGATCCCTCACCGGCTTCGACCTGCACCGCGGCGCCCTCGCCTCCATGCATCGACCCACGCTTGCACCGGTTGCCGACATTTTGCGGGATGCCCGCCGCGTGGTCGTGCTCGAAAACATCGTTGACCACACCAACGTCGGCGCCATCTTCCGTTCGGTCGCGGCGCTCGGCGCGGATGCCGAGATCG
>JANXTJ010000279.1 GCA_025352485.1 Salinibacterium sp. | reverse complement strand
CGGATCGGGTTGATCTTGTGCGGCATGGTGGATGACCCGGTGGCGCCCGCCTGCGGAATCTGCCGGAAGTACCCCATCGAGATGTACGTCCACACATCCGTGCAGAGGTTATGCAGCACACGGTTGGCGTGGCTCATCCGGGCGTACAACTCCGCCTGCCAGTCGTGCGACTCGATCTGGGTGGTGAGCGGATTCCAACTGAGGCCGAGGGAGGTCACGA
This sequence comes from Salinibacterium sp., assembly GCA_025352485.1. GTDB lineage: Bacteria > Actinomycetota > Actinomycetes > Actinomycetales > Microbacteriaceae > Rhodoglobus. Next base: position 7,737 of record JANXTJ010000279.1, on the reverse strand, counting down.
ACTCGCGAGAGAGGGCAGGCCAGTCTTGGCTGGTATCCGCAGCGGCGTGGGCCGCGAAAGTTCCGGTCGCGCCGGAGAATTTGGCCAGATACTCGGTCGCCTCAATTTGGGCACTGATGCGCTCGAGGCGATAGACGAACACCGCTAGCTCTTTGCCGACCGTGGTGGGTGTGGCCGGCTGCCCGTGGGTGTGGGCGAGCATGACGTCGTCGCGGGTCTCGAGGGCACGTGCGCGCAGCGCCTCGGTGACCGAATGCAGTCGCGGCAGCCACACCTCGCGCACGGCGGCACCGATGGTGAGTGCGTAGGAGAGGTTGTTGATGTCTTCGCTGGTGCAGGCGAAATGGGTGAGCTCGGCGACGTCGGTGAGGCCGAGTTCGGCGAGCTTGCCGCGCACCAGGTATTCGACGGCCTTGACGTCATGTCGAGTGGTGGCCTCGAGGCGGGCGAGCTCGTCGATCTCCGGCTGGCCGAACTCCGCCACAAATTCGCGCAGCAGGCGCACCTGTTCGTGGTCGAGTTTGCGCGCACCAAACAGCTCGCGGTCGGTGAGCATGATCAACCACTCGACCTCGACCCGCACGCGTGCCCGGTTGAGGCCCGCTTCGGAGAGGTGCTCACCGAGACCCGAAACGGCGGCGCGATACCGGCCGTCGAGGGGGCTCAGGGGTTGTTCGGGTAGCGGGCTCATGCGACTCCCTGTCGGATTCCGGGTTGAACCTGGCGGAACAGTGCCGCACAGGCCTTTTCGATCATGGCGAGCACCTGGTCGAACAGCGCCGCATCAGAGTAGTACGGGTCTGGGACGTCAACGAGGGCGGACTGCTCGGAGTCGAATGACAACAGCAACTGCACCTTCGACCCGTCAACTTCGGTCGGCGCCCACGACTTGAGGATGCGTTCCTGGCTGCGGTCGAACGCCACCACCAGGTCGAGGTTCGCGAACCATGCAGGGTCGAACTGCCGCGCCCGGTGACCGGAGCCGTTGTAACCGTGCGTGGTCAACGCAGACAGGGTGCGGTCGTCAGATGGCTCACCCACGTGCCAATCCCCGGTTCCCGCCGAAAAGATTGCCACAGCATTTTCGAAGCCGGCTTTCTTGACGAGCGACCTGAACACCGATTCCGCCATCGGCGAGCGGCAGATATTGCCCGTGCAAACGAAACAGATGCGAAACAGCGCCGACTCGTCGAAAGTGCGGTCGAAGCTCATGGCCCCATTGTCGCGCAGAATCTCCTCGCCCACAGGCCGCGCCCCCTGAGTGGATGCGACCGTTACCGGCGATTGCCGAGCCGCCGTCGGTGTCGGCGGCAGGCTCATCCCGTCGAGAGGAGAGCGATGACCCAGCCACAAGACGCCGCGCTTCTGGCCGCGCTAGAGCTCCAAGCCCAACGATTGACTATCGTTCTACACCGACTCGAAAACGCGCGCAGAGAACTCGTGCCTGCCCACGCGCAGTTCTGGCGTGGCTCGGCGCGGAACGCCTACGTCGGCGCCGTCGGCACGACCGTCGATTCGGGCATCGCGGCGGTGCGGTCTGCCCGGGATGGCACCAGTGCGGCGATCGCCGCGGTGACGGCTCGTGGCTGACGACCTGATCATCTCCGGCGGAGGTTCCACGGCCGTGGCCACCGACGAGCTGTTCACCGCGGCGCAGCTGTTCGATCGACTCTGGCTGGAATCGGCCGCCCTGCGTCGCGAGCTCGGTGCCATCGACAGGATCGTGACCATGAACGGCCTCATGACGGGACAGGCTCCGGATGCGGCGGCGCGAGCGGAGCGTGACATCGACCAGGCAATGATCGTGCTCGGCGAGCTGGAGGTGGAGGCGCGCGGGATCGGCTGGGCGCTAGTGGGTTCGGCCGACGCCTACGGATTTATCGAGCGGTTTATCGGCGAAATGGGGTTGGCGATCGCCGGCAAAGGTTCCGCTTTCCTCGGCGCGGCGGCCGCGGTCGCTGCACTCACATCACCGCTGACCGTGATCGGCGCCTATCTAACCATTCGTGGGCTCGTTGATGCCCATCTCTTTGACTCCGGCGCTATCGCCCCTGACACCGGGTCGCACCAGTACAACGAGCTGCTCACCAACCCGCTCGTCGTTAATGCCGTGCGGATGGCCGCCATGAGCCTCGACGATGCCATGGTGTCGGCGGCGGGAGTGCCCTACCCCGTCGCCCAGCTCCTCGGCGACAACGGGCTCGGTATCACCGGGCTCGCCTTCGCTTCCGCCGCCCTCATGGGCGCGGGTGCGTCAGTGGGCCTCTTCACCGAAACACCGGTGCGTCTCGTCGGGCAGCATCCGGTCGCGGTGAGCGCGCCGCCGGCGGGCTTCTCCGAGCGCCTCTCCCGAATTCCCTCGGGGGCGGATGGCTCGCAGGTCGTCGTCGAGAAATACACGATGGCGCAGGGGCCCGACCGCTATGCCGTGTACGTATCGGGTACAGCCACCTTCTCGCCCCAGGCCGGCACCGAGCCCTTTGACATGACGAGCAACATGGCCAACACCGCCGGTCCGGGCGGAGGCTCGTATGAATCGGTCGTTCAGGCAATGAGGGCGGCGGGGGCAGACGAATCGAGCCCCGTGCAATTGGTGGGTTATTCGCAGGGCGGCGCCACGGTGGCACGGGTCGCGGAGTCAGGGGGGTTCAATGTCGTCGCGGTGACGAGCTTCGGCGGGCCGACCGGGCAGATCCCGATTCCGGAGAACCTTCCGACCGTGCTCGTGGAGCACACGGACGATATCGTGCCGGCCCTCGGGGGGAGACAGGCCAATCACCAGGCGCTCATCGTCGAGCGAAATGTGTTCGCTGGTCGGGAGATTCCGTCCGAGTTTGCCGTTCCCGCTCATCATCTGCAGTACTACCAAGACACCGCGAGGCTGATGGATGCCGCGACGAGCGATCAGATCACGACGGCCGCCGCCGGGCTCGATGAGTTCGGCACCGGCGCCACATCGGTCACGAGTACGGCGTACATTTTTGAGCGCGTTGGCGCCCAGCCGGCGGACGGCGCACGATCAGGGGCTCGCTAACGCGAGGATCGAGGGCTACCGATAATGGGCCGCAACAGGATGTTGATGAGCCAGCTGAGGAAACCGAGCACCAGCGCCCCGAGCACGCCCCACCAGAAGGTGTCGACGACGAGCCCGAAGCCGATCAGGTCGGAGATGCCACTGACCAGCAGCAAGAGCAGTCCGTTGATGATCAAGGAGATCAGCCCGAGCGTCAGGATGTAGAGCGGGAACGCCACGATTCGGATCAGGGTCCCAAGGACCCCGTTGACAATCCCGAAGATCACCGCGACCAAGAGCACCGTGAGGGTGAACTCCATGACACCGCCGGGTGCGTAAGCGACGATCTTCACCCCCGCGACGAGAAGGGTGGTCAGCCAGAGGGCTAGGGCGTTGATCAGCAAGCGCAGCACGAGTCTCATGCGCTAACTATGCCCGTCGCGGCCGACAGCGGGCAATGCGTTGGGCGCCCGCCGGCCGTAGGCTGGCAATCGTGACTTCGCCGAAAGTTCGTCTGCGCCCCGAGATCGCCGCACTGGTTCCCTACCGTCAGGGCCGCGCCGCCGCTGAAGACGCCTTCAAGCTGTCGTCCAACGAGAATCCTTACCCCCCCCTGCCCGCCGTTCTTGCGGCGATGGCCCAGAGCAGCATCAACCGGTATCCGGAGGGATCCGCCGCCGCACTGCGCGAGCGGCTGGGGGCGCGCTTTGGGGTGTCCCCCGAGTGCATTCAGGTCGGCGCGGGGTCGGTGTCGCTCCTGACGCAGTTCATTTTGGCAGCGGCATCGACCGGCGATGAGATCGTGTACGCGTGGCGCAGCTTCGAGGCGTACCCCCTGCTGGTGGGTATTTCTGGCGCGACCAGTGTGCAGGTGCCGATCTTCGCCGATGGGCGCCATGATTTGGATGCGATGGCCGCGGCGATCAACGACCGCACCCGGCTGGTGATTGTCTGCAGCCCTAACAACCCCACTTCGACCATCGTGACGCGCGCCGAGTTCACGGCATTCATGGCGAAGGTTCCCGCCGATCTACTGGTGGTTCTGGATGAGGCATACATCGAGTTCGTCGACGACCCGGCCGCGGTGCGCGGGGCTGAACTACTTCAGACCTACCCGAACCTGATTGTGTTGCGTACGTTCTCGAAGGCCTACGGTCTTGCGGGGCTGCGGATCGGTTACGCCGTCGGTGCTGAATACGTCATGGATGCCGCCCGCGCCGTCGCCATCCCGCTCGCCGTCACCGAGCTCGCCCAGCGCGCGGCAATCACCTCCCTCGACCATGAGGATGAGTTGCTGGCTCGGGTCGCCACGCTCAACGACCTGCGTGGAAAGATCTACGCAGGCCTGGCCGCACTGGGCTTCGCCATCCCGCGACCGCAGGGTAACTTTCTCTGGATGCCGACCGGCGAGAACACGGCCCACGCTGTGGCGGTCTTCGAGTCGCACGGCATTGTGGTGCGCGCCCTCGGTGAGGGAGTGCGGATTAGCGTGGGCGAGGCAGAGTCTGTAGAAAAACTCCTGATGGCGGCGGCACAGCTTGTGCCAACGCGCGAAACGGCGCCCTCAGCGACCACGTTAGATTAGACGAATGTCCTACACGGCCGCGACGGTCCAGCTGCTCTCCGAGAAGGGCACACTCGTCGAAGGCGACGCCGCGGACGAGTATTTTCCTTATATCGAAGCGCTGAGCGACGAGCAGCTGCGCGAATTTCATCGGCAGATGGTGGTCATCCGGCGCTTCGACATCGAAGCGGCAAACTTGCAGCGCCAGGGTCAGCTCGCACTGTGGATTCCGAGCCTTGGCCAAGAGGCCGCTCAGGTCGGCTCCGGCTTTGCGGCCCGCCCACAGGACCACATTTTCCCCGCATACCGCGAGCACGTGGTTGCCCGCATTCGCGGCATCGACCCCGTCAAGATCATCGAGATGCTGCGCGGCATCAGCCACGGCGGCTGGGATCCGAAGACCAACAACAACTTCCACCTGTACACGCTGGTGATCGGCTCGCAGACCCTCCACGCCACCGGCTACGCGATGGGCGTGCAGCTCGACGGCGCCACGGCGACCGGCGACGCGGAAAAAGACATCGCGGTCATCGTCTACTTCGGCGACGGCGCATCGAGCCAGGGTGACGTCAGCGAAGCGCTCGTCTTCGCCGCGAGCTATCAGACCCCGCAGGTCTTCTTTCTGCAAAACAACCACTGGGCGATCTCGATCCCGGTCGAGACGCAGTCGCGCACCCCGCTCTATCTGCGGCCGGGTGGTTTTGGCATTCCCGGCGTACAGATCGATGGCAATGACGTGCTCGCCAGCTACGCCGTGACGCGAGCCAATCTGGATGCTGCACGCAGCGGCGCGGGCCCGCGTTTCATCGAAGCGCTCACCTTTCGGATGGGCGCTCACACGACCAGCGATGACCCGACGAAATATCAGGAGTCGGCACTGCTGCAATCCTGGGTTCCGAAAGACCCGATCACGCGATTCGAGACGTGGCTGCGTTCGCGCGGTGAGGGCGACGAATTCTTCGCGGAGATCGCCACGGAGGCCGAAGACCTCGCCGCCGACGTGCGCCGACGCACTCTGGCCATCGTCGATCCCCCCGTGACAAAGATGTTCGAGCATGTGTACACCGATCCGCACCCGCTGATGGGCGAGCAGCAGGCCTGGCTCGCCGCCTACGAGGCAGCGTTCGAGGGAGGGCAGGCGTGAGCGTCGAATCCTTGAGCTTGGCGAAGGCTCTCAATCTGGGGTTGCAGAAGGCGATGCTGGATGACGAGAAGGTCATCCTGATGGGCGAGGACATCGGCAAGCTCGGTGGTGTTTTCCGGGTGACAGAAGGGCTTCAGGCCGAGTTCGGAACAAAGCGCGTTCTCGACACCCCGCTGGCGGAATCCGGGATCGTGGGCACGGCGATCGGCCTCGCGATGCGCGGCTACCGGCCCGTTTGCGAGATCCAGTTCGACGGCTTCATCTTCCCCGGCTTCGACCAGATCACCTCGCAGCTTGCCAAACTCACGAATCGGCACGAGGGCACGCAGGCGTTCCCCGTCGTCATCCGGGTTCCGTATGGTGGGCATATCGGCGCCGTTGAGCACCATCAGGAAAGCCCCGAAGCGTATTTCGCGCACACCCCTGGCCTGCGGGTCGTGACCCCGTCGACTCCCCATGACGCCTACTGGATGATTCAGGAGGCGATCGCCGGCAACGACCCCGTGCTGTTCTTCGAACCGAAGAGCCGCTACTGGCCCAAGGGTGATGTCGACACCTCGACCAACTCGATTGCGCTGCACTCCAGCCGCGTGGTGCGCGAGGGCACCGAAGTGACGCTTCTGGGCTACGGCCCGATGGTCAATGTGTTGCTGGCCGCCGCCGAGATCGCGGCGGGTGAGGGCACCTCCTGCGAGGTGATCGACCTTCGCTCGATCTCGCCGATCGACTACGCGCCGATCGTTGCCTCCGTGCAGAAGACCGGCAGGCTGGTCATCGCCCAGGAAGCCCCCGGCTTCGTTTCGGTGGGGTCAGAGATTGCCGCCACGGTCACCGAGCGGGCGTTCTATTCGCTCGAAGCGCCCGTTCTGCGGGTGGCCGGCTTCGATACTCCTTTTCCGCCGGCCAAGCTGGAAACCGTGTACCTACCTGACGCCGACCGGGTGCTTGAGGCCGTCGATCGCGCGCTGTCCTACTAGGAGATGCCATGAATTCTGATTTCACGCTCCCCGACGTGGGCGAGGGTCTCACCGAGGCCGAGATCGTCTCTTGGAAGGTCAAGCCGGGCGATCAGGTGACCATCAATCAGGTGCTGGTCGAGATCGAGACCGCCAAGTCGCTCGTCGAGTTGCCGTCGCCGTTCGCCGGCGTCGTCACGGCGCTGCTCGTGGCGGAAGGCCAGATGGTAGAGGTCGGCACCCCGATCATCACCGTCGCATCGGGAGCAGACGCGCAGGCGCCCGTCGTGAACGATGTAGCACCCGCACCCGCACCCGCAGCCGCGGCAAGCCCTGCGGACGAAAAGGCTCCCCCGACGCTGGTTGGTTACGGGGCAAGCGGCCACGGTGGTTCCCGCCGCCGCGGTGCTGCCGTGAGCCCAGCGGTCGCCGGTGTCGCGAATACCGTGCCGCCCGCCGCTACCGTGCGGCCGTCGAGTGTGCCGGCCGCTGCGGCATCCATCATCATCGCTAAGCCGCCAATTCGGAAACTAGCCAAAGACCTCGGCGTCAACCTCGGCGAGGTGACCGCGACCGGGTTGGTAGGCGAAATTACCCGCGACGACGTCATTCGGCAGGCGTCGCAGGCCAGCGTCTTCCGCAACATCCAGACTCCCGAATGGGGCGACCAGCGTGAGGAGCGCATCCCGGTCAAGGGGGTGCGCAAGGCGATCGCTACCGCGATGGTACACAGCGCCTTCACCGCCCCGCACGTGAGCGTGTTCGTCGACGTCGACGCCACGCGCACCATGGAGTTCGTCAAGCGCCTCAAAAACTCGCCAGATTTTGCGGGCGTGCGCGTGAGTCCGCTGCTGATCATGGCGAAAGCGGTCATCTGGGCGGTACGCCGCAACCCCACCGTCAACTCGAGCTGGACCGATAAAGAGATCATCGTGCGCCACTACGTGAATCTCGGCATCGCCGCGGCGACCCCGCGCGGCCTCATCGTGCCCAACGTCAAAGACGCTCAGGAGTTGTCGCTGTTCGAACTCGCGACCGCACTGGAGCAGCTCACCATCAC
>JANXTJ010000254.1 GCA_025352485.1 Salinibacterium sp. | reverse complement strand
CACCTCGCTCACGGTGTCATCGACCAACGCGTCGGAGAGCAACGTCTCGATTATCGGCACGAGTGCCGACTACTTCACGGTGTCTACCGCGAGCGTTGCCAGCGGAAGCCCGTTCACGACGGCCGATGTGGCGAGCGCCGCCAAGGTTGCCGTGATCGGCTCAACGCTCGCGACCGAGCTCTACCCGTCGGGATCTGCGCTCGGAAAGTCGATCACGGTGGATGGCACTCCGTTCACCGTTGTGGGCATTTTGGCCAGCCAAAGCTCGACGGGATTCAACGACCCGAACTCCGAGGTCATCGCCCCCGTGACGCGGGTACAGCGCTCGTTCACCGGGTTTAGTGCGCTCAGCTCGCTCCTGGCGGAGTCGAAGACGTCGGCGGGTGTCACGGCGGCACAGGGTGAACTGGGCGTCGAACTCAACCAGCTGCTCCACGTGAGCGCAGCGACGGCGGCGAGCACAGCGACATCGAGCGGGACAACGGCAACGGGCGCTGGCGGTTACCGTCGGGCCGCCTCCGCGGCCGCCGCATCGACAGCAGGATCAGCAACGGGATCACGCACTTCATCGCTGCCGTACACGATCACCAATGCGAGCACGCTGCTCTCCACCGCTGAGGCCAGCGCCACGAGTTTCACCGTGCTCCTCGCGGCCGTTGCGGCCATCAGCCTGCTCGTGGGTGGCATCGGCGTGACCAATGTCATGCTCGTCACGGTTACCGAGCGAACTCGCGAGATCGGTATTCGTAAGGCCCTCGGGGCGACCCGCGGGGCGATTCTCGGACAGTTCCTTGCCGAGGCCGCAATCCTCACCCTGCTCGGCGGAATCCTCGGCGTCATCGCCGCGGTGTTCTCTGCCCAATTCCCCATCAACGGAACCCAGCCCGTGCTCATCGGCTATTCGATCCCGCTCGCGCTCGGAGTTTCCGTCGCGATCGGCGTGTTCTTCGGGGTTTACCCCGCGGGTCGCGCCGCCGCAATGCGCCCCATCCAGGCGCTCCGCTCAATTTGACCTATCCCAACCCAGACAAAAGGACGGCACATGACTAACGAAGCACCCGCCGGAACCCCCGAGCCGATTGTGACGCCGACACCGGCTACACCCGCTGCGGCAAAAACGGGCACCGCAAAAATCGTCACCCCCATCCTCGCGCTCGTGGCCGCACTCGCAATCGGACTCTTTGCGGGAGTGCTCATCGGTCACAGCACCGCGCAAACCACCGTCTCCGCTCGCGGCGGCCTCGGTGCCGGCGGATTCGGCGGCGGCGGCGGCGGCAATCAAACACAGGGTGGTGCCGGAGCACAGGGCGGATTCGGCGCGGGCGGATTCGGCGGAATGACTGCCGGAACCATCGTCTCCATCAGCGGCAGCAGCATCGTGCTCAAGGAAGCCAATGGCACGACCGTCACGGTGAATACCACCGGGTCGACGACCGTGACACGGAACACGAAGTCCACCGTTACATCGCTGAAGGCCGGCGAGACCATCCGGGTGAGCGGCGCGAACAGCGGCGGCACCGTGACGGCAACGACCATCACGGAGGGCAAGACCGCCGGCGGCGGCTTCCGCCCGGGCGGCACCCCCGGAAGCAGCAACAACTAAGGCCGCGCGACACCGGCCCGTGGCGGCGGGAATTGGTCGCTGTCGCGGGCGGTTGACTTGGAACATGAGAGCAATTGAGTACTCGCAGACCGGTTCAGCGGATGTCCTGAAACTGGTCGACCGAACCCCGGTCGTCCCGGGGCCAGACGAAGTGCTCGTGAGAATTGCCGTCTCGGGAGTCAACCCCACCGACTGGAGGGCGCGCACCGGCACGGGCACGAGCGCCACGCTCCTGCGCGGGCAGGTTCCGCATCATGACGGAGCGGGAATCGTGGATGCCGTGGGCACCGCGGTGTCCACGGTGTCGCCGGGAGATCGCGTCTGGGTCTGGGATGCCGCCTATCAGCGCGCCGACGGAACCGCTCAAGAGCTCGCGCTACTTCCCGCCGATCACGTGGTGCGACTGCCCGATGGCGTCTCGTTCGACGTCGGGGCCTCTCTGGGCATCCCCGCCCTAACGGCTCATCGCGCACTGACCGCGCGGGAGGGGGGACCGGCCGAACTGGCGCCCTTCACGCTCGAGGGCTGTGTCGTGCTCGTCGCCGGCGGCGCAGGCGCAGTAGGCCATGCGGCCATCCAACTCGCGGTCTGGGCTGGCGCGACGGTGATTGCTACCGTCAGTAGCGACGGCAAGCGTGCACTCGCCGCGGCAGCGGGCGCACACCACGTTCTGGCCTACACGAGCGCGGATGTCGCCATCCGCGTTCGTCAAATCGCCCCCGGCGGGGTCG
>JANXTJ010000246.1 GCA_025352485.1 Salinibacterium sp. | reverse complement strand
CAAATGTTTGTCACCGGCCCCGACGTCATCAAGACGGTCACCGGTGAAGACGTCGGCATGGAGGAGCTCGGCGGCGCCCTCACCCACAACAAAATCTCCGGGGTGGCGCACTACCTCGCCAGCGACGAGGATGACGCGCTCGACTACGCCCGCACCCTGATCGGGTTCCTGCCCGACAACAACCTCGCCGAACTGCCGGTCTACGAGAGCGAGATCGAGCTCGAGATCACCGACGAGGACCGCAAACTCAACACGATCATCCCGGACAGCCCCAACCAGCCATACGACGTCAAAACGATCATCGAGCACATTGTCGACAACGGCGACTTCCTCGAAACCCAACCGCTCTTCGCCCCGAACATCGTGGTGGGTTTTGGTCGCGTCGAAGGCCGCAGCGTCGGCATCGTCGCCAACCAGCCGCAGGCGATGGCCGGCACGCTCAATATCGAAGCGGGAGAAAAGGCGGCACGCTTCGTGCGTTTCTGCGATGCGTTCTCGATCCCGATCCTGACCCTTGTCGATGTTCCCGGCTACCTGCCCGGCACCGATCAGGAATGGACGGGCGTCATCCGCCGCGGCGCGAAATTGCTCTACGCGTACGCCGAAGCGACCGTCCCGCTGGTGACCGTTATCACTCGGAAGGCCTACGGCGGCGCTTACATCGTCATGGGCTCCAAGCAACTCGGTGCTGACCTTAACTACGCCTGGCCCACGGCCGAGATCGCCGTCATGGGCGGCCAGGGCGCCGTCAATATCCTCTACCGCGGCGAGATCAGGGCGGCGGAGGCTGCGGGAGAGGATGTCGCCGCAGTGCGCACCCGCCTCGCCAACGAGTACACCTACAACGTCGCATCCCCCTTCCTGGCGGCGGAACGTGGCGAGCTCGACGGGGTCATCGAGCCGGCAGCCACCCGCGTCGCCGTGATCAAGGCGCTGCGGGCTCTGCGCACGAAACGGGCGACGCTGCCGCCGAAGAAGCACGGCAACATCCCGCTATGACCGAGACGACAACGCCGGATCAACCGCAGGCGCCGCACCTTCAGATAATTTCCTCAGGGGCGAACGCCGCGGATGTCGCCGCCGTGACCGCAGTGCTCCGTGCTGCCCTCGACGAGCTTGCCGCCGAGCTCGAGATCGACCCCGGGGTCGGACAATCGGCATGGCAGCGCAGCCAGCGCGCGATCAGAGGCACGATCTCTCCCGGCAACGGCACCTGGCGCGGTTTCTCCGGCTGACCCGCCCAAACAACGAAATCCGTTGCAGCGACAATGCGAGCAAACGGTAATCGCCCGTCATGCTGCGGATATAGTCCGGCCAGCTCCGTATGTACCCCGGATTGCGTTGCCTCGGCTTCGCAGTTTCCACCAGATTCTTGTCCGTTTCGGGGCAAATCGGCTGGCCATGTCCCCCAAAGTGTCGACTGTGCCCGACGCCGCGAGGTTGCATACTTGGGTTTGCTAGGTGCACTCAATGAGTGGCACCACCAGTTCATTGGCCGACTAGGGTAAGCAGGCCAATGACTTGGGGGCGGGTCAGGGCAATATTCGGGTTATTTCCCTGACCCGGGTTTCAGCGAAGGGCCGGAGCTGGGCGATAGCCCCTCCGGTCCTTCGTCTTTCCGGCTGGCCGCCTGTACCGCCGAGCAGCTGTACTGCCGACCCTCTGTGCTGCCGAGCAGCTGTGCTGCCGACCCTCCCTGCTGCTACGCTTCCCGGCCCCGCCACCTGCGCACGCGCTCAGGGGGTAACCGGCGAGCGCGGAATCTGTAGCCAGAGGTCAACCTCGTCGTCCTCGAGGGAATCGAGGCCGAGCGCGACCGACTCACCGTCGGCAATGCTGCGCAGCCCCACGACGGTGACCGCGACATCCGATCCCTCCAACACCGTTCGGGCAATGATCTTGTCGGCATTCGTTTCGTGGATGGCCAGCGCGAGTCGGCTCAAAACACGGTCGAGTTCGTGCTGGGACAGGTCGTCGAGGCCGCCCTCATCGAGGAGCGTGACGGTCACGCCCCTGCGCCTAGCAATCATCACCTCATCGCGCACCGCGTCGTTGAGCAGCGTGCGCCCGCGGATCTCGTCACGGATGGCCCCCTCGAGCAAGACGCATTCTTGACGCTGCGCATCGCTCAGGTCGCCGCGCGCATCCTGAATCTGCCTGAGCATGTTCAGCGCCATGGCACTGGTCTGCCCGAGGCGGAATTGCCGCTCGTCGACGTGTGCTTCCTGAGCGGCCTGCCAGTCGGTCGCCTCGCGCTCCGCCATGGTGAAGCGCTGAGCGTCTTTGGTGGCCTTCGCGCGCGCCGAGCTGAGGATGTGCGATACCGCCACCCACGAGGCACTGCCGACAATACCGAGGGTGAACAGCCCGGCGGGGCCCACCGGGCCGACGATCGTGATCGTGTGGATGACGAGAAACGCGATTCCCAACCAGGCAAATAGGTTTCTGCGTCGGGTCGACGTGATGGTCAATAGCGTGCCGCTGGCGGCCACGTACCAGCTCGCGTAACCGGTGCCGCCCGGCCGTGCGAAGTCGAGCTCATTGGCGACCAGAACGGTGATTGCCACCACGACCGCGACGTTCATCGCCGCCATCCAGAGCGGCATCCTGGCCGGCCCCCAGGTCAGCAGGCTGATCACCGTGGCGATGGCATAGAGCACCATGGCCATGAAGATGGGGCCCTGATGGCGCGGCTGCTCAATCGTGTAGGTCGCCAGCATCAGGTGGTAGGCCGAGAACAGCCCTGCAATGCCGATAATAAGATAGCGCGGAATCCCGATGTTCACGACGTGCCCTGTTGCGAGGCGAGCAGCTCGACCAGCGCCGGATCCTGAACCGACGCACCGTGCGGCCAGCGAATGCTGACGATCGTGCCCTCGCCGGGCGCCGACTGAATCGAAGCGCGGCCGCCGGCGTTGCCCACCCGCTCGATGATGGAAACCCGCACCCCGAGCCTGCCGGTCGGAATATCCGCCAGCGAGAAGCCCGTTCCCGTATCGCCCACGACCACCTCGATGCCGTCAGGGTTGATTCCCCGCACGGCCACCCACCGGCTCACCCCCGCATCGCCGGCGTGCTGAAGGCTGTTGACCATCGACTGCGTCGCGGCGGAATAGACGGCCTCTGCGGCCTGAACCGGAATCAACCGCGTGCCGAGCCCCGTGATCCTCAGCTCGAAACTGCCGGAGAGCGTCGATGCGGCCCCCCGCACGTGCTCGGCAATCGCGCTAACGCGCACCATGGTGCCGTCGTCTGGGGAGACGAGGGCGGCATCCCGAAGATGCCCGATGGCACTGCCCGCCATCGCGGCGGCCAGCGCTTTGGCTTCCGGGCTGTAGGCCCTTGCCGCGGAAATGAAGGTGGTGAGCACGCTGTCGTGCACGATGGAGTCGACCTGCACCCGCTCGACCTCCGTGGCGTGCTGACGGACCGCGTGGCTGTAGCGGTCGAGGGCCGCCGCCTGGGCGTGGTCTACCGCGGTCGCCGCCTGCCTGAGCACCGTGGTCAAAATCAGGATCGCCCCGCCGAGGAGCAGCGCGTAGACCCCCTCGAGGGTGGCCAGCTGCCAGGGCGCGCCGCCGCCCTCCGGCGTGATGCGAATGACGAGGTAGATCGCCGGAGCGAGCACGACATAGACCGCGGCGATCCGGGTGCCGAAGGCAATGGCCGCCATCGCCGTCGCTACCGTAATCAGGTAGTCGAGCCAATGGATCCCCGGGAAGACTGCCGCGTCGGGCATCACTGCGAACGGCCAACTCATCAGCACCAGAAGATAAATCACGGCGAAGAAGCCCTGCGACTGCCGCACCCAGAGCTGGGCTGCCGACAGGATGGCAACAACTGCGAGGGTGCCGAAGAGGGCTGGCACCACAATCCAGAGCCAGACCGGATAGGCCTCGTCCATCTGGCCGAGCAGCCACGGGATGGCCTGAGCCCCGAAGACGATGCCGAACCCCGCGACCGAGCGGGAGATGACCTTCTCCACCTGACTGCGGCTGATCGGGTTCCGGGGCTGCCTGCCCACCGGAACCGGGCCAACCTCGGTGGGGCTAGCGGCCATTTCCGCCGTCGGCATCGAGGCCCGGCAGGATGCCGTCTTCCACGGCCCGACGCAGCAGATCAACCTTGGTCGGCGCCGGTCGGCCCACCTCGACATACTTCACTCGGATGCGGTCGAGATACTCGCGCGCCGTCGAGTACCCGATACCGAGCTGCTGTGCCGCAAGCTTCAGCGGCAGACCGGACGCGTACAGGTGCAAAATCTCGCGCTCCCGGCGGCCCAGTTGCGCCTTCGAGAAGTCGCGGTCGGCGTCGATGGCCGTTGCCCACTCCAGATTGTTGAGCACCTCACCGCGCGCGACGGTCGCCGCAGCGGCAAGCACTGTCTTGGTGGCAGAGGACTTGGGGATGACGCCGGCAGCCCCAGCGGCGAGCGCTTCACGGACACTCGCGACCCGGTCGGCGATGCTGTGCACCAGCACCGCAGATCCCGTCGCCTGCACGCGTTTCACGTTGTCCGTCACGCTCGACCCGTCGCCGAGCGACAGATCCAGCACCACCACGTCAACTTCACGCCCCGCCAACTGTTCGACGAACTCGTCGACGGTGGCTGCGGCGAGAATGAACTGGTAGCCCTCGTCGATGAAGGCCACCTTGAGCCCGAGCCGGACGGACTCGTGGTCATCGACGACGGCGACCCGGACACGGGACGCGCTCAGTGCGTCATCCGTCTCGCTCATCTTGTCCCGTCTCCGTCTGTTGCTGCCCCAATCGTAGTGGCGGGATCGCCGGCAGGCCCATCAACATCCCGTCGTTACTCGCGCCGTTACTCGCGCGCAAGAGTGCCCACGGCCTCGACATGGTGGGTGTGCGGGAACAGATCGAAAGCGCGCAAGCGGGTCAGCACGTAACCGCGCCGGGAAAAGAAGTCCACATCGCGCGCGAACGCCACCGGGTCGCAGGCCACATAGACGACCTGGGCCGGAGCCAGTGCAGCGATGCTGTCGACCACCTCCCGACCCGCCCCCGAGCGCGGCGGATCGAGCACGATCGTCGACTTCGCCAACCGTGCCGACTCGAGGGGACTGGCCGATGCGGCCAGCACACTCAACCAGCGCTCCACCCGGCCCGTCTCCGCGCTCGCGCCCACCCACTCCGAAAGGTTTGCGGCCGCAAAATCGGTGGCGGTGCGATCACTTTCCACCGTGGTGATCCGGGTCGCGGCGCCGAAGCGATCGGCGACAGCGGCGGCCAACAGACCCACCCCACCATAGAGGTCGAGGTTCGCGGCCGACGGGTCGAAACGGTCGGCATCGATGGCGTCCTGCACGGCGGCAGTGAGGGTGGATGCCGCGCCGCGATGCACCTGCCAGAAGCCACCGTCAGCGAGCCGGAACTCGCGCTTACCCACGACCTCGGTGATCACGGAGGGTTTCTGCCTGCCCACGATGAGGCGTGCTCCGCCGGTCGACGGGGACAGCACGTCGACGTGCTGCTCCCCCGCAAAGAGTTGCCCCAAGGGCGCGGCCTCGGCCAGGGCATCCGTGGCCAACGGCAAGTCGGTCACCGGGATCACGCGGTGCGAGCGGGCGGCATAGGGGCCCAGCCGCCCAGCCTCGTCGACGTGCAGGCGCACGCGGGTGCGCCATCCGGCACCATTGCGCTCGTCATCGCCGGCTACCGCTTCGACGACAACATCGCTCTCACGTTTCGCCATGCGCCGCAGCGCGTCGGTGAGCACCTGCCGCTTCAGCTCGCGCTGGTGGCCGAGCTCGATATGCCCGAATTCGGCGCCACCGGCCCGGTCATCCGGGTCGTGATCAATCGAGGCCGCCGACCAGAGGTGCGGCCTACGGTGCTCGCTCGGCTCGATGACGGCGACGGTTTCGGCCCGCCAGAACGATTTCTTCGAGTCTTCGGTGATCCGCGCCGACACTCGCTCCCCGGGGATGGCATCGCTGACAAACACGACACGGCCCTGATGTCGAGCCACGCTGACTCCGCCATGGGCGATGTTGGTAACGTCAAGCTCAACGGTCTTGCCCTGCCATTCACCCATCCCTTGAGCATAGGAGTCGCGTGCGCCTCTATCTCGCCTCCACCTCGCCCGCGCGGCTGGCAACGCTTCGTGCCGCCGGGGTGGAACCGATCTTGCTGTCGCCCGGTGTCGACGAGGATGCCGTTGCCGCCGCGGCCGGACCGCTTTCTGGCCCAGAGCTCGTCGCGCTCCTGGCCCGCGCCAAGGCAGAGGCCGTGACGGGTTCGGTCATTGACGGCAGCCCCATCGACGGATTCATCCTGGGGGGAGACTCCGCTTTTGAGCTCGACGGCGAGCTGTATGGTAAACCGCATTTTCCCGAGGTGGCCGCCGAGCGTTGGCGTGTCCAACGCGGGCGTACCGGGCTCCTCCACTCCGGCCACTGGCTCATCGACCACCGTGGCGGGGCGGCTGCGGGCGCCGCGGGCGGGGTCGCCACGGCCAACGTCACCTTCGCCGATATCACCGACGCCGAAGTGGATGCCTACGTGGCCACGGGAGAGCCGCTCTCTGTCGCCGGCGCCTTCACTATCGACAGCCTCGGTTCCGCCTTCATCAGCAGGGTCGAGGGTGACCCGCACGCCGTGGTCGGTCTGTCCGTCGCTCTGCTGCGTGAGTTACTGCTCGGCTTCGGGGTGGCTTGGCCGTCGCTCTGGAACCGCGGCGGGGCGTAGCTGGCCGTGTTGCTCTGGCCGGCCTTCCCGCGCTGGCTTGCTCCGGCGCCTTGTAGGCATTCACAGCACCGCGGTCGGGATTCTGTCGGCACCGCCCAAAGCGGCGCATCCCGCTGGCAATAGGCTGGGGGCACTATGGCCCGAATCACGAAAGTCCTGATCGCCAATCGCGGCGAGATCGCTGTCCGCGTCATCCGCGCAGCTAAGGACAGCGGAATACTCTCTGTCGCCGTCTACGCCGATCAGGACAGGGATGCCAGGCACGTCAAGCTCGCCGACGAGGCGTACGCCCTCGACGGCACGACCAGTGCAGAGACGTACCTCGTTATCGACAAGCTCCTGTCGGTGGCCAAGCGCTCTGGCGCAGACGCCGTGCACCCCGGCTACGGCTTCCTCGCCGAAAATGCCGCTTTCGCCCAGGCGGTGATCGATGCGGGCCTGATCTGGATCGGACCGTCACCCGACGCGATTGAAAAGCTCGGCGACAAGGTTTCTGCGCGCCACATCGCCGAAAAGGTTGGCGCGCCGCTGGCCCCCGGCACCCTGAATCCGGTGTCGGAGGCGAAGGAAATTCTCGACTTCGTCGACATCCACGGCCTCCCGGTCGCCATCAAGGCGGCCTTCGGAGGCGGCGGTCGCGGCCTCAAGGTCGCCCGCACCCGCGAAGAGATCCCCGAACTTTTCGAGTCGGCGACGCGCGAGGCGATTGCCGCCTTCGGCCGCGGCGAATGCTTCGTCGAGAAGTACCTCGACGAGCCGCGCCACGTCGAAACCCAGTGCCTCGCCGACGCACACGGCAACGTCGTCGTCATCTCCACGCGGGACTGCTCGCTGCAGCGGCGGCACCAGAAGCTCGTCGAGGAGGCGCCGGCACCTTTCCTCACCGACGAGCAAAATGCGGCGCTCTACACGTCGTCAAAGGCAATCCTCAAAGAGGTCGGCTACCTCGGCGCGGGCACGTGCGAGTTCTTGGTCGCCAAAGATGGCACGATCTCCTTCCTCGAGGTGAACACCCGACTGCAGGTCGAGCATCCCGTCTCCGAAG
This sequence comes from Salinibacterium sp., assembly GCA_025352485.1. Classification (GTDB taxonomy): domain Bacteria; phylum Actinomycetota; class Actinomycetes; order Actinomycetales; family Microbacteriaceae; genus Rhodoglobus. The sequence continues at coordinate 14,910 of JANXTJ010000246.1, read as the reverse complement.
AGGTCACCGGCATCGACCTTGTGCGCGAACAGTTCCGGCTGGCCGAGGGCGAGGCCATCGGCTACGACGACCCGAAACCGCACGGCCACTCCTTCGAATTCCGCATCAACGGCGAAGACCCTGGACGCAACTTCCTGCCGTCCCCCGGACCGGTCAATGTGCTCAGGATGCCCGGGGGCCCCGGCGTCCGCGTCGACTCCGGAGTAACCACGGGCGACGTCATCTCCGGTGCGTTCGACTCACTGCTGGCCAAGCTCATCGTGACCGGATCCAGCCGAGCGGATGCCCTCGAGCGCGCCCGCCGCGCCCTCGACGAATTCGAGGTGGCTGGCCTGCCGACCGTGCTGCCGTTCCACCGCAAGATCGTGCGGGACCCGGCCTTCATCGACGAGCCTTTCCGCATCTACACCCGCTGGATCGAAACGGATTTCGTCAACGACATCGAACCGTGGAGCGGATCGTTGCCCGACGGGAGCGCACCCCCGGCCCGCCACAACGTCGTGGTTGAGGTCGATGGCAAACGCGTCGAAGTCTCGCTGCCGACCAAGCTCATCCCGACCACCGGCGGTGCCACGGCTCTGGCCGCCCCGCCCAAGCGCAGGGCGTCCTCGGCGGTCAGCACCGTGACCGGCGACACAGTCAAGGCACCGATGCAGGCAACAGTGGTGAAAATCGCGGTCAAAGACGGTGACAGGGTCGTTAAGGGCGACCTCATCCTGGTGCTGGAGGCGATGAAGATGGAGCAGCCGCTCACGGCGCACAAAGACGGAGTGATCTCGGGGCTGAACGCCTCCGTCGGCTCGACCGTGTCATCCGGGCACCTACTGATGTCGATCGGCGACTGACCGCCCCTTTCTCTCTTCATAATTCAGGACATTGTGGGGCTGCTGAGGCAGATGGTGCCCCCTGAGGGCACAATGGGTCGATTCCAGCCCATCCGCCACACATAGTCCTGAATTATGAATGGGTGAGGGCCGATCGGATGCCGCGCTCACAGCTCGGCCAGTCGCCGGTGACCCGCGCATAGCTGAGCCGCATTACCCGGAAGCCGAGCGCGACCAGGTCGGCGTCGCGGCGTCGGTCGCTCTCGAACGCGAGTCGGTCGGAGTGGAATCCGAAGCCGTCCACCTCGAGCACCAGATTGTCGCCGATCACCATATCCACTCGACCGATGCCCGGGAACTGCACCTGCTGGCGCGGCTGAATGCCCACCGCCTGAAGCCGCTGGCGCACCAATGACTCGATCCCCGACTCGCTGCCCTGCCTCGCCAGAGCCGCAATGTTCCGGGACCGAGGAGGTTCGGTGGCGAAAATGCGCAGCAGGTCGCGCACGGTGCATCCCTGGGCCAGCGCGGTGTCAAGGCAGGCCACCGCCGTCTCCGTGTCGCACCAGCGCACGACCTGCCGCAGTGCCATCGGCAGGGGCACTCGCCAGCAGTTCGGTCCCTTTTCTGGCGTGGCACCACCGCGCAGCCAGTGCACGACCACCGGCACCCGCATCCGGTCGACCAGGGTGTGCCCAGCGGCGAAGGTCGGCTCCGTGACGGTTCTCAGCCGCCCGCCCCGATGGCCAACCGACACGTGGATGCGCTCGTCGAACCCACCCCAGAGACCGAAGCTGCTGGCAGCACTCGGGCCGGCCAACATCCCGCCGACACGCACCGCAACACGCGCATCGAAGGGGGCATCGGCAGTCGCGTATCGCGCCTGCCGGATCCGGAACAGCTCGCCGCAGCGCACCGCCTTCGTGAGGTCGGTGCCGCTACACCCGGCGCCAAGAAGCTGTTGGCGGGTCGCGATCTGGCCGAACCTGGCGGTGATACTTCGTGCGTCGGGCATGCGGGCCACGATGCGGGGCGCGACATCCTTGCAGAACAGCGGCAGCGGCATCCGTCGGCATTCATCATTCAGGACAGGATGTGCAAAAGCAGTCAAAAAAGCAGCTAACGGCAGGCCAGCAGCAACTTTGGCCCCTTCAGCCGCTCACAGTCCTGAATGATGAAAGCGGGAAGGTGAACGCTAGTTGACGATGTGCATCGCGCGCGCGGCATCGGTGATGCTGCTGGTCAGCGAGGGGTAGACCGAGAAGGCTTTCGCGAGCTGGTCGACGGTGAGGCGGTGCTCCACGGCGAGCGCGATGCCGAGGATGAGTTCGGAGGCGTGCGGTGCCACCACCACCCCGCCGATGACCGTGCCGGAGCCGGTGCGGGCAAACAGCTTGACGAAACCGTCTTTGATTCCCATCATTTTTGCCCGGGGATTGGATGCCAGCGGCAGCTTGTAAATGTCGCCCTGCGCGATGCCGTCTTCGATCTGCTTCTGCGACCAACCGACGGTCGCGATCTCGGGCTGGGTGAAGACGTTGGAGGTGATGTTGCGCAGTTCGGTCGGGCTGACGGCATCCCCCATGGCGTGGTACACGGCCGTGCGGCCCTGCATCGATGCCACCGATGCCAGCGGCAGAAAATCAGAGCAGTCGCCGGCCGCATAGATGGACGGCATCGAGGTGCGGGCCACCCGGTTAACCCGGATGTGGCCGGATGCGGTGAGCTGGACTCCGGCCTCGGCGAGCCCAATGTTCTCCGTGTTGGGCAGGGAGCCGACAGCCATCAGGCAGTGGCTGCCCTCCACGGTGCGCCCGTCCGAGAGCGTGGCGATGACCCCATCCTTGGTGCGCACCACCGAGTCGGCGCGCGACTTGGAGAGCACGGTCATGCCGTTGCGCTTGAACACGTCTTCAATGACCCTGGCGGCATCCATGTCTTCGCCGGGTAGGACTTGCTCGCGGGATGAGATGAGCGTCACCTTGGAGCCGAGGGCGTTGTAGGCCGAGGCGAACTCGGCGCCCGTGACCCCGGAGCCGACGACGATGAGGTGCTCTGGCACCTGCTGAAGCGTGTAGAGCTGCGTCCACGAGAAGATGCGCTCGCCGTCCGGCTGTGCCGCTGGCAGGATGCGCGGGCGCGCCCCGACAGACACGACGATCGTGTCTGCATCGATCTCGTCGAAGTCGGTGCCGGTCTTGCCCTTCGCGGTGGAGACCACCAGGCGCTGCGGCCCGTCGAGGCGCCCCTCGCCGGCGATGATGCGCACCCCGGCCTTGATGAGTTGCGACTTCATGTCTTCCGACTGCTGGCGGGCCAGCCGCAGCAGCCGGGCGTTCACGGCGGCGAGGTTCACGGTGACCTCCGGCCGCACAGCCCTGCCCGCATCCGAGCGCATGAAGAACTGCACGCCGAGGTCGGCGGCATCACCAATTCCGGTAGTCGCCTCTGCCGTCGCAATGAGGGTCTTCGATGGCACCACATCGGTGAGCACGGCGGAGCCGCCCACGCCCTCGCGCTCGACGAGGGTGACTTCGGCTCCGAGCTGTGCGCCGGCAAGCGCCGCCTCGTAGCCGCCCGGCCCTCCGCCGAGGATCGCGATGCGCTGGGTTCGCTCAAATTCATAAGCCATGGCCCAATTCTGCCCCGCCCCGGGAGAGCACGCCTGCCGCGACCCCGCCGTGTCTGCCGTCGCGCGGCGCGCAGGCCGCCGCGCCGGGCCTGCCCACAACCGGGAACCGGCGCAATAAAGCGGGTTGCGTCATAGAGTGTGGGGATGTCCAATCCGCTCGATAATCCCGCCGCCGATCCCTTCGACATCGCTGCCACCGCGGCCGCCGAAATAGCGCAGCGCACGGGTGTCGACCACCACGACATCGCCTTGACGCTGGGCAGCGGCTGGGGCAAATCGGCGGACCTGATCGGCGAGACCACCGCCACGATCCCGGCCCACGAGATCACCGGGTTCAGTAAGCCTGCCCTCGAGGGTCACGTCGGCACCCTGCGCTCCGTGCTGCTGCCCAGCGGCAAACGCGCGCTGGTCATCGGCGCGCGCACGCACTATTACGAGGGCCACGGCGTGCGGCGGGTGGTGCACTCCGTGCGCACGGCCGCGGCGACCGGTGCGACAACGATGATTCTGACCAACGGGGCCGGCGGCATCCGAGAGAGCTGGACGCCGGGAACTCCCGTGCTGATTAGCGACCACATCAACCTCACCGCCGATTCCCCGCTCGAAGGCGCGACGTTTATTGACCTCACCGACCTCTACTCCGCACGCCTGCGCGAGCTTGCCCGAACCGTGGATGCCACCCTCGATGAGGGCGTGTACTGCCAGTTTCGCGGCCCCCACTACGAGACTCCGGCCGAGGTGCAGATGGCGAAGGCGATCGGCGGACACATCGTCGGCATGTCGACGGCCCTCGAGGCGATCGCGGCTCGCCAGGTGAAAATGGAGATCTTGGGGATGTCGCTGATCACTAATCTCGCGGCGGGCATCCAGAAGTCCCCCCTCAGTCACGAGGAGGTCATTCAGGCCGGTAAGGATGCCGAGGTCGCGATCAGCGCGCTGCTGGCCCGCATCGTGGCGAAACTGTGAGCCTGCTCGAAGCGGCCCGCGCGTGGCACGATCAGGATCCGGATGACGTGACGCGTGCCGAACTGGCCGCGCTTATCGCGAGCGCGGAGGCTGGCGACAGCACTCCGCTCGCCGAGCGTTTTGCCGCCCGGCTGGAGTTCGGTACCGCCGGGCTGCGCGGCGAATTGGGTGCAGGCCCGAACCGGATGAACCGGGTTCTGGTCGGCCAGGCCGCCGCCGGATTTGCCGCCTACTTGCTCGCCAACGACGCCAGCCCCAGCATTGTCATCGGCTACGACGGGCGCACCAACTCCGAGATCTTCGCCCGCGACACCGCCACCATCATGGCAGGAGCGGGGGTACGCGCGATCCTGCTGCCGCGGCACCTGCCGACACCGGTGCTGGCGTTCGCCGTGCGCCACCTCGCGGTCAGTGCCGGGGTCATGGTCACCGCGAGCCACAATCCGGCGCGGGACAACGGCTACAAGGTCTACCTGGGTGGCAACGACCAGGGCTCGCAGATCGTGCCCCCCGCCGACGGTGAGATCGCGGCCCAGATCACCAGGGTCGCCGCCGAGGTGAAGCTCGGCGACGCCCCCCGCTCGACCGACTTCACGATCGCCGACGAGAGTCTCATCGACGCCTACGTCAAGCAGACCGCCTCGATCGCGCGGGTCGACGCACCGCTGCACTTCGTCTACTCGGCGATGCACGGCGTCGGTTGGGAGACCGCGCAACGGGTATTCGCCGCCGCGGGCTTCGACGCCCCCGACGTCGTGACCGAACAGATCGAGCCGGATGCCGCGTTCCCCACGGTCGCTTTTCCCAACCCCGAGGAGCCGGGGGCCATGGATCTCAGCTTTGCCTTGGCCGCGGCCGTCGGTGCCGACATCGCCATCGTCAACGATCCGGATGCGGACCGGCTCGCGGTGGCAGTCCCCGACCGCGACGGCGTCTGGCGGCGACTGAGCGGCAACGAGGTCGGGTTTCTGCTCGGCTGGCGAGCCGCGTTACGCGCGGGGCCGGGGGCAACCGTCGCTGCATCTATCGTGTCGTCGCCGGCGCTTCGGCGGGTGGCGCTCCAGCTGGGCCTGCACTACAAGGACACTCTCACCGGGTTCAAGTGGATCTCTCGCGTGGCGGGACTCAGCTATGGCTACGAGGAGGCGCTCGGTTACCTTGTCGACCCGGGCAAGGTGCGCGACAAAGACGGCATCTCCGCCGCCGTCGACTTTCTGTCCCTCGCGTCTGAACTGCGCGCGGCGGGGAAAACGGTCGGTGATCACTTGGCCGACTTCGCCGGCAAATTCGGGGCGTTCGCCTCTGGGCAGATCTCGTTGCGGGTCGACGATCTCGACGACATCGATCGGATGATGGCCGGTCTGCGGGCCCAGCCGCCGGCATCCATCGGGGGCATCGCGGTCGAGGCCATCGACGACTTCATCGGCGGCTTCGCGCCGTTCGGGCCGAACGATATTCTGCGCATCCACCTTGTCGGGGGCGCGCGGATCGTGGTGCGGCCGAGCGGCACGGAGCCAAAACTGAAGGTCTATCTCGACGCCTCATCCACGACCGGCACCCCCACCGAGCGGGTTGCCGCGGCGGAAGCCGTGGTGGCAGCGCTTGACGCCGGGATGCGGGCGCTGCTCGCGCCCTAACCAGAGCCAGAGCGCCCTAACCAGAGCGCTCCCTTCAGAGCGCCCCCAGTTCAGAGCGCTCCCATCAGAGCGCCCCAGTCCGGCGCGCCCTAACCCAGGGCTGCCCTGAGCTTGCTGGTGAGCTCGGCCGTGTCGAAGTAGTTGGTCACCACGATCACGTCGGCGAAGGTCGCGCCGATGGCATCGACGAATTCTGCCGACGTGAGAATCACCTGCGCGTCGGCGGCGGCATCCCGGACCGAAGCGAGGTCGGCGGCAACCACGATCGCGTCGATGTCGAGAGAACGCAGCACCCGCTCGGCGTTGACCTTCAGGATTCCGGAACTGCCGATTCCCGCCCCGCAAATGGTCACGATCTTCATGCGGCGCCCATGATCTGTCGCACCTCGGCGGCGGATGAAGCGGCCGCGAGCTCATCGATGGCGTGCGAGTCATTGAACACGTTGGCCAGCGCCGCGACGGCGACCAGGTGCTCCGCGGCGTTCATAATCGCCAGCCCGAGGACAACGCGCACGGGGTCATTATGCGGATGCCCGAAGTTCACCGGGGTCTGCAGCGTCACGATGGAAAGCCCATCGGCGAGCACCTCGGGGCCGGGTCGGGCATGTGCCAGCGCGAGCCCCGGAGCGATCACGACGTAGGGGCCGTGCTCCTCGATCATGCGGATCATCTCGTGCGCGTATTCGGGCGCCGCTGCGCCCGAGCGCGCCAGAGCGTCGCCCGCCAGTGTCACGGCGGCCCGCCAGTCGGCGGCTTCGGCGCCGATCACGATGGCACTCTCGGGCAGCGGCGGAAGGCTCACGCGTTCTCGAACCCCGCAGTGATCAGGTCGGCGAGGTCTTCGCGCTCTTCCAGCGGCAGGAACGTCGACGCGGCGGCGTTCAGCTGGAATACCGCCAGGTCGCTCAGGTCGTAACCGAAGGTTTCCGCGAGCACGAACAGCTCACGGCTGAGCGAGGTGCGACTCATCAGCCGGTTATCGGTGTTGACGGTAACGCGGAAGCCGAGCTGGTAGAGCAGGTCGAAGGGGTGGTCGATGAGCTCGTCACCCCACTGCTCGAACGATCGGGTGTCGACGTTGGAGGTCGGGCTCAGCTCGAGCGCAATCTCGCGATCCTTGACCCACTGCGCGACCGGCCCGAGCATGACGTAAGTGTTCTCGTCGTCCTCGCGCGACACCTCGATGTCCTCGGCGAGACGCACGCCGTGGCCGAGGCGCAGGGCGCGACCATCGACCAAAGCGCCGATGATGCTCTGGATGCCGTCGGCCTCCCCCGCGTGCACGGTGCGGGGCATGAAGTTGTTCGCCAGGTAGTCGAAGGCCTCGCGCATCCGGCTCGCCGGGAATCCGGCTTCAGGGCCAGCGATATCGAAGCCCACGACGCCGCGGCCTCGGTGTCGCACCGCAAGCTCGGCGATCTCGAGCCCGCGGTCGAGGTGACGCATCGCGCTCACGAGCTGGCCGATCCGGATGTCGCCGCCGCCGGCCCGCACGTCGCTGATGCCGGCCTCGATGCCGTCCTGCACCGCCTCAACGGCCTGGTCGAGGGTGAGCCCATGCACGAGGTGCTGCTCGGGAGCCCAGCGAATCTCGCCGTAGATGACGCCGTCGGCGCCGAGATCCTGCACGAATTCACGGGCGATGCGCTGGAGGTTTTCTTCGGTCTGCATGACGGCCGTCGTCAGGTCGAAGGTCTTGAGGTACTCGACGAGCGAGTCTTTTTTTTCATTGAACCAGTCGGCGAGACCGTCAGGGTCGTGCGCGGGAAGCGCGACGCCTGCCGCGCCTGCCAGCTCGAGGATGGTCTGCGGGCGTAGGCCCCCGTCGAGGTGGTCGTGCAGTGAAATCTTGGGAAGCGCGGTGATGTTCGCGCCCCCGCCGGGCATGAGGTAATTGTCGACAGCGGCGTTCATGCTGCTAAATCTATCTGCTGCATTCTGACCACTAGCCTCTAAGCGTGCCCACAAAAATCATCCTCGACTGCGACCCCGGTCACGACGATGCGATCGCCCTCCTCCTGGCCTGGGGTAGCCCCGAGATCGAGCTCGTCGGGGTCACCACGGTGATGGGTAACCAGACCATCGAGAAGGTCACCCGTAACGCACTCTCGGTGGCTCGGGTGGCGGGTATCACCGGCGTGCCCTTTGCCCGCGGGGCGCACCGGCCGCTGGTGCGCGAGATCGAGGTGGCAGACGCCATCCACGGCGAGTCGGGGCTCGACGGCCCCGTGCTGCCCGAGCCGATGATCGAGCTCGACCCCCGACATGCGGTCGATTTCATCATCGACACGATCATGGCCGCTGAGCCCGGCGAGATCACGCTCGTGCCCACCGGCGCCCTGACTAACATCGCTCTCGCGGTTCGCAAGGAGCCGCGCATCGCCTCGCGGGTCAAGCAGGTCGTGCTGATGGGCGGCGGCGTCAACGTCGGCAACTGGAGCGCGACGAGCGAGTTCAATATCGTCATCGACCCCGAGGCTGCGCACATCGTCTTCAACGAGTCGTGGCCGCTCACCATGGTCGGCCTCGACCTCACCCATCAGGCCCTCGCTACCCCTGAGGTCGCCGCGGCGATCGCGGCCGTCGGCACGGGGCCCGCGCGGTTTGTGGGCGAGCTGCTGACGTTCTTCGGCGAGACCTACAAAGACCAGCAGGGGTTCGACGCCCCGCCCGTGCACGATCCCTGCGCCGTGGCTTTCGTTATCGACCCGACCGTCATGGAGGTGGTGCGGGTGCCGCTGAATATCGAGCTCACCGGGTCGCTGACGCTCGGGATGACCGTGGCCGACTTCCGCGCACCGGCCCCGCCGCACTGCACCACCCAGGTCGCGCGCAACCTCGACAACGCCAAGTTCTGGGGGCTCGTCGTTGACGCGCTGGAGCGCATCGGCGACCCGGCGCCATAGCTGCTGATCAATGCGGGCCGCAAAAAGCGGCCAGCCGCTACTCGATTCGGGCCGCGATCAGCGGCCCGCCATTCTCGATCGCCTCGCCCGCGTTGCCGATCCGGTAGCTGCCCTCTAGCGCCGTCAGCGCCCGCTCGAAACGCGCACCATCATCGGTGTGCATCGTGAACAGCGGCTGCCCCGCCCTGACGGTGTCGCCGGGTTTGGCGTGCAGGTCGATCCCGGCGCCGTGCTGCACGGGGTCTTGCTTTCGCGCCCGACCGGCACCCAGGCGCCAGGCCGCTATGCCGAACGGCAGCGCCTGCTGGGCAACGAGTACCCCGTCGCGGTCTGCGGTGACGACGTGCCGTTCGCGCGCCGTCGGCAGGGCAGCATCGGGGTCGCCACCCTGCGCCGAGATCATCTTTCGCCAGGTGTCCATGGCCTGCCCGTTGGTCAGCGCCGCTTCCACGTCGACGTCGGGGCGCCCGGCAAGCGCCAGCATCTCCCTGGCCAGGGCGACGGTGAGGGCCACCACATCCGCCGGCCCGCCACCAGCGAGCACCTCGACAGATTCGCGAACCTCGTTGGCGTTTCCGATCGCGAGGCCCAGCGGCACGTTCATGTTGGTGAGGAGCGCGACGGTGCGCACCCCGGCATCCGTGCCCAGTTGCACCATGGTCTCGGCAAGCTCGCGACTGCGGGCAGGGTCTTGCATGAAAGCGCCTGAGCCAAACTTGACGTCAAGCACTAGGGCGGAAGTGCCCTCGGCGATCTTCTTGCTCATGATGGATGACGCGATGAGCGGTATCGCTTCGACCGTTCCCGTGATGTCGCGCAGGGCGTAGAGCTTGCCGTCTGCCGGGGCGAGGCCGGAGCCGGCGGCACACACCACGGCGCCGACGGAGCGCAGTTGTGCGTAAAACTCGTCGTTGCTCAGGGCTGCCCGCCAGCCCGGGATGCTCTCCAGCTTGTCGAGAGTGCCCCCGGTGTGGCCCAACCCGCGCCCCGATAGCTGCGGCACGGCCACGCCGAAGGAGGCCACGAGTGGCGCGAGCGGCAGGGTGATCTTGTCACCAACCCCGCCGGTGGAGTGCTTGTCTGTGGTGGGTTTGCCGAGGCCCGCGAAGCTCAGCGTCTCGCCGCTGGCGATCATCGCGAGGGTGAGGTCTCGAATCTCGGCGCGCTGCATGCCGTTGAGGTAGATCGCCATGGTCATCGCCGCCATCTGCTCGTCGGCGACGTAGCCACGCGTGTATGCATCGATCAGCCAGTTGATCTGGGGCGTCGACAGCACCCCCCGGTCGCGCTTGGTGCGGATGAGGTCGACGACGTCGAAGGCTTCAACGGCCATGGTGCTCCTTATTCAGCGTGGTATGCCTCGAGGGTGCGCGGCCCGAACGCGTCGGGGATGACCTCGTCGATCGTCTTGATTCCGCTCACCGTCTCCAGCAACATGCCTTCGGCAGAATGTTCGTAGAGAAGCTGCCGACATCGGCCGCAGGGCATTAGCGCGTTACCGTGGCCATCGACGCAGGTGAAGGCGACGAGCTTGCCGCCGCCCGTCATGTGCAGGCTCGAAACGAGGGCACATTCGGCGCAGAGCGTGAGGCCATATGACGCGTTTTCCACGTTCGTGCCCGAAATGATGCGGCCGTCGTCGACGATGGCCGCCACCCCGACCGGGAAGTGCGAATAGGGAACGTATGCATGGGTGAGCGCCTCTTTTGCCACCGCGCGCAGCGCATCCCAGCCGGCCGGGGTCATCTGATGCTGCACACTCATGACTTGATATACGGCTTGCCAGATGCGGCGGGTCCGCGCACCTGCCCGACCAGCCCGGCGACCGCAAAGATCGTGACCAGATAGGGCAACATGAGCATGAACTCGCTCGGAACCGGCGACCCGATAATGCTGAGCACGCTCTGCAGGTTCGACGCGAAACCGAAGAGCAGCGCGGCCAGGGTGGCGCGCAACGGGTCCCAGCGACCGAAGATCACCGCGGCGAGGGCGATGAAGCCCGCGCCAGCCGTCATCTCCTTATTGAATGCGCCGACGGATCCGAGGGTGAAGTAGGCCCCGCCGAGCCCGGCAATCGCGCCGGCCAGCGACACGTTCCAGAATCGCGTGCGGTTGACGTTGATGCCGACGGTGTCTGCGGCCTGCGGGTGCTCCCCCACGGCGCGCAGCCGCAGGCCCCAGCGGGTCTTGAATAGGCCGAACCAGACGACCGCTACGGCGATGTACATCAGGTAAACAATGATCGTCTGGCGAAACAGTACCGGCCCGAGAATCGGAATCTCGCCGAGCAGCGGGATGGGAAGCCTCGCAAAACGCGGCGGGGTGTTGAGCAGGGCGGCGTTGGCGCTGAGCACCTTCGAGAACAGAAAACTCGTCAGCCCGATGACCAGCACATTGAGCACGACTCCGACGATGACCTGATCGACGAGGTACTTGATCGAAAACGCGGCGAGCACGAACGAAACGAGCACCCCCGCAATGATGGCAGCGAGGAGGCCGGCGACCGGCTGATGGGTCACCGATGCCACGACCGCTGAAACAAATGCGCCGGCCAAGAGCTGGGCCTCGATGGCGACGTTGACCACGCCGACCCGCTCTGAAATCACCCCGCCGAGTGCCCCGAAGATGAGCGGCACGCTCAGCCCCACAGTGCCCACGAGCAGCCCCGGAATGGGGATGGCCGCCCCGGCGGCGGCCCAAGTGAGGAAGGCCACGACGAAGACCAGGGCGAAGATCACCAGCAGCCAGAGCGGGGTCTTCCGCGCGCGGATGGAGAGCACGGCGGAGATCACCGTCATGGCGAAAAGCAGCACGACGCCGACGGTCGTGACGACGGCGACGTTCGCCTCAATCGGCGGCAGCTGAATCACATCGGTGTCTGTCGATAGCCGGAAGGTCGTGATACCCGTTCGCGCTCCTACTCCGAACAGCACCAGGGCCAGGATCGAAAAGATCCCGAGCGCGATCGGCGGCTTGGCGTTGCGCACCGCTGCGCGCTCCAGCACGATCGGTGCAGCAGAGGGAATGACGTGGGCGGTGTCGTGGATGGTCGTCACTTCGCCACCTCGGCCTTCCGTGCGGTGGTGGACGATGTTCGCGGGCTCAGGCCCGACCCCGGCGACGGGAGGTGGAATATCGCTCGCACCAGGGGCGGCGCCGCGATGAAGAGCACGATGAGCGACTGAACCACGAGCACAATGTCGATCGGCACTCCCTGCGCCGCCTGCATCGAGTAGCCGCCGGCCTTGAGAGCCCCGAACAGGACGCCGGCGAAGAACACCCCGATTGGCTTCGAGCGCCCCAGCAGTGCCACCGTGATGGCGTCGAAGCCGATGCCGGCGTCGATTCCGGCGCTGAAGCCGGTGGTGACCGTGCCGAGCACCTGCGCGACCCCGGCGAGCCCAACCAGACTGCCGGAGAGCAGCATGGCGTACACGTAAATTTTCTTGACGTTGATGCCGGCGACCTTGGCCGCGCTCGGGTTTTCACCGACGGCCCGAAACTGGAAACCGAGGTTAGAACGGTTGATGAGATACCAGACGAAGATCGTGGCGATGATCGCCAGGATGAAGCCGACATGAAGGCTGTATTCCGGCCCGAATAGGCGGGGGAACACCGCTGTCGGCAGCATGGCCGCCGACTTCGGGTTTGTCGATCCGGGCGCCTGAAGCGCGCCCTGCGTGCGCAGCAGAAAGGAGATCAGATAGAAGGCGACGTAGTTGAGCATGATCGTCACGATCACCTCGTGCGCGCCGGTACGGGCCTTCAACAGACCGACGATCCCGCCCCAAATCGCACCGGCGAGCAGGCCAGCAACGACCGCGACGACGAGGTGGATGCCCGCGGGCAGCGGCCACGCAAAACCGACGTAGCCCGAAGCCCCCGCCGCGACGAGCATCTGCCCGCGACCACCGATGTTGAAGAGCCCGACGCGGAACGCCAGCGCGACGCCGAGGCCGGCCGCGATGAGCGGTGTGGCGAAGGTCAGGGTTTCGGTGAGGGGGCGGATCGCGGTGGCGAAGTCCGGGCGATTGACGTTGTAGATCGAGCCCTGGAAGAGCGCGCTGTACGCCCCAGAGGCCGACTTCCAAATCGCGGCAATCGTGTCGCCAGGCCGCGAGAAGAAATAGCCTGCAGCCACCTGTACGTCTTTGTCGGTGGCGGCGATCAGGATCGCGCCCACGACAAGGGCCAAAAGTACCGCCAGAACGGAGATGAGTGCGTTGCCGGTGACAATCTCACGCAGCACCTGATGAGCGCGCGACGGCGGCTCGATCTCGGCGGTCGGCAGCTGCCCGGGCTCGCTCAGCGGGGGCATTTGCCCCTGGGTGGGAATCTGTTCGACGCTCATGCCGCCGCCTTTACGGAGTCGGGCAGCTCGCCGGCCATCATCAGGCCGAGCACTGCGCGGGGGGTGTCACCTGGCACAATTCCGACGATCGAACCGCGATACATCACGGCGATCCGGTCGGCGAGAGCGACGACCTCATCGAGTTCGGTCGAGACGACGATGACCGGCACGCCGGCATCCCGAGCCCGAATGATGCGGCTGTGCACGAATTCGATCGAGCCGACGTCGAGCCCTCTCGTGGGCTGGGCGGCAACGAACAGCCGCAGGTCACGGCTGAGCTCACGCGCCAGCACCACCTTCTGCTGGTTGCCCCCGGACAGACGCCCCACGTGGGTGGTGATGCCCTGTGCCCTGATGTCAAATTCTTTAATCTTCTCTTCGGCGAACTCGGCGAGGAACCCCAACTGCAGGGCGCCAAATTTGACGAAGGGTGCCGTGTTGGCACGATCGAGCATGAGGTTCTCGGCGATGGTGAACTCGGCCACCAGACCATCCTCTTGGCGGTCTTCCGGAATGAAACCGACGCCAGCGTCGAGCGTGTGGCGCACCGACCCTCGTAACGACTTGCCATCGAGCGCAATCATGCCGGTGACCCGCGCCTGCAGGCCAACGATCGCCTCGGTGAGTTCGGTCTGCCCGTTGCCCTGCACGCCCGCGATGGCCAGCACCTCGCCCTCGTGTACCTCGAAACTCACGTTGTTGACCACGATCTGATTTCGGGAGTCGATCACGGAGAGGTTCTCGATCACCAGAGCAACCGGCCCCGGACGCGCCGGCCCCTTGTCGACGGTCAGGTCGACCGCGCGGCCCACCATCATCGAGGCGAGGTCTTCGTTGGTGGCGCTCGGGTCGGCCTGGCCGACGACTTTGCCGAGGCGGATGACCGTGATGCGGTCGGCTACCTCGCGCACTTCGCGCAGTTTGTGGGTGATGAAAACGATCGAGGTGCCTGAGGCCTTGAGCTGGCGCATAATCTCCATTAGCTCGTCGGTCTCTTGCGGGGTCAGAACGGCGGTCGGCTCGTCAAAGACGAGCACCTGCGCGTTGCGCGAAAGTGCCTTGATGATCTCCACCCGCTGCTGCACGCCGACCGGAAGGTCGTCGACCAGGGCGTCTGGGTCGACATCGAAGCCGAAGCGCGTCGAAATCTCGCGCACTTTCTGGCGAGCTCCCGCGAGGTCGAGGCGGCCACCAAAGGTGGTGTCCTCGTGACCGAGCATCACGTTCTCGGCGACCGTGAAGACCGGGATGAGCATGAAGTGCTGGTGCACCATTCCGATACCGGCGCTCATGGCATCACCGGGGCCTGCGAAATGTTGCACGACATCGTCGAGCAGGATCTCGCCCTCGTCGGCATGGTAAAGCCCGTAGAGCACGTTCATCAGAGTGGATTTGCCCGCGCCGTTTTCACCGAGCAGGCAGTGGATCTCGCCGGGCTCGATCACGAGGTCGATCTGATCGTTGGCGACCAGCGTTCCGAATCTCTTCGTGATGCCCCGAAGTTCTAGCTTCATAATCACCAATCTAATGCGCGCCGTTGCGCCGTTCGAAGCCACATTTGGGCTTCGGGAGAGAACGAAGTCGGGGAGACCAG
>JANXTJ010000218.1 GCA_025352485.1 Salinibacterium sp. | reverse complement strand
CCGATGCGGTGCACGCGGTCGATGGCCTGGGTCTGTTCCGCGCTCGTCCAGCTCAGCTCGGCGAGCACCACGTTCGATGCCGCCTGCAGGTTGAGGCCGACCCCGGCCGCGGTCAGTGATGCCACGACGATCGCCACCTCAGGATCGCTCTCAAAAGAGTCGATCGCGTTCTGGCGCACCTTCGCCGACTGGTCGCCACGAATCGACACCGTCTTCAGTCCGGCCTTAGCGAAGTGCGCCTCCGCTGTGTCCATCACATCGATGTGCTTAGCGAAGAAAACGACCTTGCCGACGGCCCGAGCGAGTTGGGCGGTGTAGTCTGCCGCCAGCGTCGCCTTGGCTTGGCCGATTCGGCGCACCATGGTGAAGACGTTTTCGCCGGTGCTCGCGCCCTTCGACTCGTCGAGCTCTGCGTGCGCGACCACGCGGATCAGGTCTTCGACGCTGGCGTCGGGCTTGAGCCCGCGAACCCGGGTGTAACGCTCCAGCAGGCGAGCCGTGAGCGCCGCCTCCGCTGCCCGAATCGAGCGACCGAGATCGTCGTCGAGCTCGACCGGGATGTCGGCGATGCGACGGGCGGGAATGTCGGCTGCGACATCCACCTTCTTTCGCCGCACGATGCCCATGTCGACGACCGCGCGCCTCGCCTCTGCGAAGAAGCCGAAGTCGGCCGGAGTCAACCCGGTGTCCTCGAGCTTCTCCATGAGACGCGGCAACGGCTTCTTGTCGTCGATCCAGCCGAGAAACTGCCAGATTGCTCGGAAGTCTTCGATGGAATTAATGAGTGGCGTGCCGGTGAGCGCCATCATGAGCGCCTTCGGATAGGTCGCCCTGATGCTCTTAGAGAGGGCGAGCACGTGCTTGGAGCGCTCCGACTTCAGATTCTTGATGAAGTGGGCCTCGTCGACGATCATGCCTTTGAAGCTGAATCGCCCGAGCCAGCCGACGTGCCTGTCGAGGATCTCGTAGTTGACGATCACCACGTCGCTGAACGCGTCGACATCTTTGCCATCGCCGTGTACGACGGTCGCTGTGCGGCCGGGAGTCCAGAGTTCGACCTCACGCGCCCAGTTGGTCTTGACCACGTTGGGCACCACGACCAACAGCGGGTAAGAGTTGGATGCCGCGGCCGCCAGCAGCGCCTGCGCCGTCTTGCCCAGCCCTGGCTCGTCCGCCAGCAAGAACGTGCGGTGGCCCTTCTTAACCTCCTCGACGAAACGCGCCTGATGGCGCATCATGTCGAGGTCGCCCGCGGTGCGCAGCGAGGTGGCCTCCGGCAACACCATCGTTGCGGCGCCTCCGCCGGCACCGTACTCGAACGAACGGAATAGCGGCTCGATGAGCTCCCAGTTGCCGAGTCGCTGTACCGCAGCGGGCTTGGCAACCATGGCACTAAAGTCGGGCGCTAGGAACGGATTAGACATCTGCATGGCCCGAACGGAGGCCGGAACGACCTGCTTCTCTACCTGTTTATCGACCGGCTTCGGCTCGGTCGAAATGATGAGTTCGTCGGGGCTGAGCTGCACTCCTGCGGCGATGAGGAGATCGCGACGAAGCGCCTTGGCTGCGGCCGTCACCGGGGCGTCATCCGCGAGCATCACGATCAGGCTGGTGTCGCGCGCCGCGGTCTTGGCGAGGATCCCGGCGAGGCCGTCGAGACGCTTCTGCTCGTTGGCACGCTCGGCGTCGCTGAGCGTCTTGTCGGTTTTGACCCGAGTGCGCTCTTCGCGCAGCAGTAGGGTCGCGACCTGAAACCGTGCCCGGTTGGCCGGCTTGAGTGGGCCTTTCTGCACGGCGGTCTCCACCTCGCGCGCGGCGCGCGCAAGCACCGGAATGACGCCAATGTCGTCGCCGGGGCGAGCCTTTCGACGTTGCACCGGCGTCTGCTGACGTTGCCCCGACGAGCTATCACGCGGCGTGGTGGGTCGCCGACGCTTACGTTGGCCGGGCTCTGCCTGTCCCGAAGTTGCCACTTGCTCTCCTAGTGCCCGGCTCTGGGCCGGCACGATCTGCGGGTAAGAAAACACACGATGATGTCAACCGGGTGCTGGTCGAGCTGACGGCGCATGCCGGAGTGGTCCAGACCCGGTCGCGGTGCGATCGGTGGGCTCTGTTTGCGTTAGCCCTAGTGTATCCCGAAACCAACGGCACCGCGCCCGAATAGCCGGTCAGCGTCGTGTCGGGGTCGACTTGCCGCCAGGGGTTGCTCTGTCGCTGGCGTCGACGACCCTGATCAGGATGCCCGCAGGGATGAACACCAGGATCGCCAGGTACTGCAGCCCCAGCCACAGCTCCGGCTGGCCGAGGTCAATCGGGAGCACCGGATTCCACAGCACGGCGATCGGGGCCAGCCCGATGATCCACCACCACAGCCGCGCCT
>JANXTJ010000201.1 GCA_025352485.1 Salinibacterium sp. | reverse complement strand
AGATGTAATCCCAGCGGCCGGCGTTGAGCCCGGCCGAGTGCTCGCGCAATTCGTAGAGGATCTCCTCCATCTCGAACGCCGCCGGAATCGTCTCGATGAGCACCGTGGCACGAACCGTCCCATGCTGGATGCCGAGCGCGTTCTCCGAAAACGTGAAGATGTCATCCCAGAGCCTGGCTTCGAGGTGGTTCTCGATCTTGGGCAGGTAAAAGTACGGCCCGGCGCCGCGCTCGATCAGCTCCTGCGCGTTGTGGAAGAAGTACAGCCCGAAGTCGACCAGGGATGCCGAAGCCGGCGCCCGCAGCCCCGCCTGATCGGTGTACCGCAGGTTCTTCTCGACGAGGTGCCAGCCGCGCGGCCGCATGACGATGGTCGGCGTGGTCTGCCCAAGCGCGTACGACTTGCCCTCTTCGCTCGTGAAATCGATGCGCCGCCGTATCGCGTCGGACAAGTTCAGCTGCCCACCGATCACGTTGGCCCAGGTCGGGCTCATCGCATCCTCATGGTCGGCGAGCCAGACTTTTGCGCCGGAGTTCATGGCGTTGATCGTCATCTTGCGGTCGGTCGGCCCGGTGATTTCGACCCGGCGGTCTTCGAGCCCGGGGCCGGCACCGGCGACTCGCCAGGTCGGATCCTGTCGAATCGCGGCGGTGCAGGAAAGGAAAGCGAGATCCCTGCCGTTGTCTATGTGCCTGCGCTGCTCGTTGCGCGCGGCGAGGCGATCGTGTCGACGCCCGGCGAACTGATCGTGCAGCCGGGTGAGGAAACGCAGGGCTTCCGGTGTGAGGATCTCCCGGTCTGCCCGGGATGTGGTGTGCTCGTCGAGCCCACCGAGAACTTCGATGCGTGTCATTGTCGTGCCTTTCAGTTGTGAGGTGTACTGCACGCGCATCCCGCCCCGCCGCCGGTTCCCGCATCCGGCCGGTTCGCGACTCCCGGCTCCCGGTTCGCAACTCGTGGAATGACGGGCAACACGCCGAGGGACAGGTTCAACGGGGCGTGTCTTGTGGCCATCCCATGAGTTGCGAACGGCGGGAGCTGGCAGGAGGTGGGGAGAGCAGGGATGGCAGGGGGTTAGTGGAACTGCGCGGTCTCCGTACTGCCCAGGAGAGCGAGGGTTTCGCTGTCGGGGTTGAGGGCCGTGGCGATTCGGTCGAAGTAGCCGGTGCCGACCTCACGCTGGTGACGCGTGGCCGTATAGCCGTCCTGTTCGGACGCAAACTCCGCCTCCTGCAGCTCCACATACGCCGTCATGTGCCGCTGCGAGTAGTCCTTCGCGAGCGTGAACATGGAGTGGTTGAGCGCGTGGAATCCCGCGAGGGTGATGAACTGGAATGCATAGCCCATCGAGGCGAGCTCTCGCTGAAATTTGGCGATGGTGGCATCGTCGAGGTGGCTCTTCCAGTTGAAGCTGGGACTGCAGTTGTACGCAAGCTTCTTGCCCGGAAATTCCTTATGGATGCTGTCGGCGAACGTGCGCGCCAGCTCCAGATCCGGCTCAGAACTTTCCACCCACAGCAGGTCGGCGTACGGCGCGTAGGCGTGCCCGCGTGCGAGCACCGTGGCGATGCCCGGCGCGGTGCGGTAGAAGCCCTCCGACGTGCGGTCCCCGGTGAGGAACGGCTTGTCGCGATCGTCGATGTCGCTGGTGATGAGGTCGGCGGCGAGGGAGTCGGTGCGAGCCACAATGAGGGTGGAGACCCCCGCGACATCCGACGCCAATCGCGCCGCGTTGAGGGTGCGGATGTGCTGACCGGTCGGGACGAGCACCTTGCCGCCCATGTGTCCGCACTTCTTCTCGGAGGCGAGCTGGTCCTCCCAGTGCACCCCCGCGGCCCCGGCGGCGATCATCGAGGTCATGAGCTCGTAGGCGTTGAGCGGACCGCCGAAGCCAGCCTCGGCGTCGGCGACGATTGGGGCCAGCCAATCGGTGCCGGTCTGCCCCTCGGTGGTTTCGATCTGGTCGGCGCGCAGTAATGCGTTGTTGATGCGTCGCACGACGGATGGCACCGAGTTGGCCGGGTACAGGCTTTGATCGGGGTAGGTCTGTCCACTGAGATTGGCGTCGGCGGCGACCTGCCAGCCCGAAAGGTAGATGGCCTTGAGTCCGGCGCGAACCTGCTGAACCGCCTGATTGCCGGTGAGCGCGCCCAGCGCCGCCACCCACTCTTCGCGGTGGATGAGGTTCCACAGGTTCTCGGCGCCGCGCCGTGCCAGCGTGTGCTCCTCGGCGACGCTGCCGCGCAGCGCGATGACATCCTCTGCGGTGTAGTCGCGCTCAATGCCATTCCACCGTGCGGATGTCTTCCACTCGGTCTCGAGTTCGGCTGCGGTCTGTGTCTGATCGCCTGGTCGTGTCTTCATGAAATTGCTCCCTCGCGTCGGTCTTTCTCGACTCTGCGCCCGCCGGGAGTGTTATTTTCGAGATTGGTGGATAGAAAAACTTAGGTTCTTCTATTTACCGAAAGAGCAGCGGATGCCACAGTTGGGCCATGGGTGTAGATGCGTTCGCGGTCGATCAGGATCAAGACATGCTCGATTCGTTGACCATCGGCCGTCGCATCCGACAGCTGCGCACGGACAGGGGAATGACCCTGGACGATCTCGCGTCCGCACTCGATCGCGCACCGTCTCAGCTCTCGGTCATCGAGAACGGTAAGCGCGAGCTCAAGCTCAGCGAGCTACAGAAACTGTCCCGCGCGCTGGGGGTGACCGTCGATCAGCTTCTACGCCAAGAGGCCCCGTCCGAGCGCGCCGCTCTCGAGATTGCGCTCGAACGGGCGCAACGCGGTCCCCTCTATGCCTCGCTCGACCTGCCGTCGCTTCCGGTGCGGAAGTCGCTCAGCGACGATGCCATCCGAACAATCCTGCAGCTACACGGTGAGCTCGAGCGGCTGCATAGCCAGCGAGCGGCGACCCCGGAGGAGGCCCGCCGCGCGAACACGGCCCTGCGACGGGCAATGCGCGCGCGCAACAACTACTTTCCAGAACTCGAACAAACTGCGCGAAGGTTGCTGGCCGCCGTCGGACATGCCGGCGGCCCACTCTCGCAGCGCGTGGCATCCGATTTGGCCAGCCATCTGGGATTCACGTTGCACTACGTGAGCGATCTACCCATGTCAACGCGGAGCGTCACGGATCTGGAGAACGGACGCATCTATCTCCCGGTCACCGAGGCGCGGGGTACCGATCAACGGTCCACACTGCTCCAGGCGCTGGCGACCCAGGTGTTAGAGATTTCGGAGCCCGCCGACTACGAGGATTTCCTACGCCAGCGGGTCGAGACGAACTACCTCGCCGGCGCGCTCATGGTGCCGGAGACGAGTGCCGTCGAGTTCCTGCGCGCGGCGAAGGAGCGACGCGAGCTCTCGGTGGAAGACCTGCGCGACGCTTTCGCGGTCACCTACGAGACGGCCGCTCATCGTTTCACCAATCTCGCCACCCAGCATCTCGGGATCCCCGTCCACTTCCTCAAGGTGCACGAGAGTGGATCGATTTCTAAGGCGTACGAGAACGACAGCGTGCGGTTTCCGACGGATGTGCTCGGGGCGGTGGAGGGACAGATCGTCTGTCGGCACTGGAGCGCACGCCAGGTGTTCGACGTGGCCGATCGCTTTAGCCCCTACCACCAGTACACCGACAAGCC
>JANXTJ010000188.1 GCA_025352485.1 Salinibacterium sp. | reverse complement strand
CGATGCCGCGGTCGTTCCGCCGCGTCGGGATGCCCGCGGCATCGCGCGTGGCACGACGGGTGACCGAGTTATCTGCGGCACCGGTGATCGCGGCGATGATCATCTCGCTCGTGACATCCGCGACCCTAAATTCGCCGTTGTTGCGCCCGAGCCGCAGCACGACAATACGGTCGGCAACCGCCTGCACATCGGCGATGTTGTGGCTGATCAGGATCACGCCGAGCCCGCGCTCCCGCAGTCGTTCGATGAGGTTGAGAACCTCGGCGGTCTGGGCGACCCCGAGCGCAGCGGTGGGTTCATCGAGGATCACGACGCTCGGCTCGCCGATGAGCGAGCGGGCGATGGCCACCGTCTGCCGCTGCCCGCCGGAAAGGGACGCAACCGGCACCCGCACCGACGGGATGCGCGCACTCAGTTCGCGCAGCAGCGTCCAGGAGCGCTGCTCCATTTCGACCTCGTCGAGCCCGCCCCCCTTGCGCAGTTCGCGGCCCAGCCAGAGGTTAGAGACCACGTCGAGGTTGTCGCAGAGTGCGAGATCCTGAAAGACGGTCGCGATGCCGAGGTCGCGCGCGTCGGTCGGACTGCCGATGGCGGTGACCGTTCCCGAGAACGAAATGGTTCCCTCATCTTGCGGATGCACGCCCGCAAGGATCTTCACGAGCGTCGATTTGCCGGCGCCGTTGTCTCCGACGATGGCGACAACCTCGCCCCGATAGACGTCGAGATCCACCGCATTAAGCACATGCACGGCGCCGAAGCGCTTACTGATGCCGCGCAGCGACAGCAGTTGCTCCGTCGTTCTGAGCGGGATGGGGGCAGGGAGATAGGTCATCGTTGGCTCACTTCCCGCTAGCGGATTCCCGCGGCGGTGCAGGCCGCGGCATATTCGGGGGTGCAGATCTGCGCGACGGTGAAGCTTCCGTCGGCCACAACACTAGCCACGATGTTATCGATGGTCACCGCGACCGGGTTGAACAGGGTGGCGGGCACGCCGCCGACGGTGGTCTGCCCGATTACCGCTTCGCCCTTGATGAGCTTGACGGCGACCTCGGCGGCCAACCCGGCCTGAAACCGGATCGGTTTGAAGACGGTCATGTACTGGTCGCCGGAGACGATGCGCTGGATGCCGGCGAGCTCGGCATCCTGACCCGTCACGATGGGCAGTGGCGATACGTTAGCCGCGCGCAGGGCAGCGATCGCCCCGCCCGCGATCCCATCGTTGGCGGCGTACACGGCGACGATCTGCCCGGGGTAGCGGATGAGCTGACCGGCGACCCAGTCCTGCGCCTTGTCCGGGCTCCAGTCGGGAGTGTCGAAGGAGGCGAGGATCGGGAACCCGCTGCCAGCGATGCTGGCCAGGGCCCCGCGCTTGAACTGGCCGGCGTTATTGTCGGTGGGCGAGCCGTTCACCATCAGGATTCCACCGTGGGCACCGGCGCGGGTGAGCCTGTCGACGAGCGCCATGCCCTATAGCGATCCAACTTTCTCGTTGTCGAAGGAGACGTAAAACGAGAGCCGACCGCCGGTAATAAAACGGTCGTATGCGACCACAGGGATGCCCTGCGCGTTGGCTGCGGCAACGATGCTGGCGGCGGCGGCGGAGTCGACCGGGTCGAGCACGAGCACCTTGGCGCCGGCCGCTATTGCCGACTCTGCCTGCGATTGCTGGCTCGCGGCATCCTGATCCGCATTCGAGTACAGCACCTCATATTTGCCGAGTTCCGCGACCCGCTGCTCGAAGTAGGGGCGATCGAAGGCCGCGTAGCGCGCCGTCTTAGAGTCGGGCAACAGTAGGGCAATCTTGACGCTGTCGGCGGCGGCGCTACAGCCGGCAAGACCCGCGGATGCCGCGACCAGCAGGCCGAGCGCAACGGCAATCGCCCACCGGCTCCTGCCGCTCCTGCCGTCGGTCATGGCGTGCGCCCTCGGGCGGAGGAAGGTCATCGCACGAACGTCCGGAGTTCGGCCTCAATAGCCACATTCTCGATGGCGAGGGCGAGGCTGCCGAGCAGTTCTGCCCGGTCGCCCAGCTCGCCCTGAACGATATCGGGGATGCCGTCTGAGCCCGCCAGCGCCGAACGGTCGAGCGCGTGACGCATCGGGGCGAGCAGGATCTCGCCAGCCTGGGCGAGCTCGCCGCCGACGACAAAGAGCTCGGGATCGATGAGGTTGCAGAGGCTGGCGGCGGCGATGCCGATGTGACGGCCGGCGTCGGCGATTACTCGGCTGGCACTCGGGTCGCCCACTTCGGCGCGCAGCAGCAGGTCGCGAATGCGCTGCACGCCCGGGTCGTCGCGAAACAGTTCGAGCAGAGCAGAGGCACCGACCAGGGTGTCGAGGCAACCACGGCTGCCGCAGCGGCAGATTGCGCCGTTCTCATCGATCGTGACGTGGCCGATCTGGCCAGCCTTGCCAGAGACCCCTCGATAGATCGCGCCGTTGATGATGAGGCCGGCGCTCACCCCATGGCCGATGCGCAGATAGGCGGCACCGCGCGCGTTGCGGCCCGCACCGAAACTCGCTTCCGCGAGCCCACCGAGGTTGGCCTCGTTGTCGACGAATACCGGCACGCCGATGCGATTCGACATGACCTCGGCCACATCCACGCCCTGCCAGCCGCGCAGCAGGCCGGGGGTCGCGATCATCCCGGTACGCAGGTCGACGGGGGCGGGCAGGGCAATGCCGACGGCGAGCAACTCGGAGAAGGTGGCGTCCACCGATTCGAGCATGTCGCTGAGCAGCAGGGTGGCGCGGTCGAGTTCGCGGTCGTGGCGGTGGTCGAGGGCGAGGGGCACATGGTGCTCGGCGACCACGGTGCGGCTAATGTCAGCGATCGCCACCCGCAGATGCCGCGCCGAGAAGTGCAGGCCGGCCACCAACCCCAGCTTGCGGGCCAGCGTGACCTCGATCGCCCGGCGACCGCTGCGCGACGTGATCGTGGTGTTGAGCACCCCGGATGCCGCGAGCTCTTTGACGATATTGGAGACCGTCGCCGGCGAAAGGCCGGTCGCCCCGGCCAGCTCAACCTGGGTAAGATGCCCGTGCCGCTTCAGCGAATCGAGAATCCGGGCGCGGTTAGCCTCGCGGAGCGAGGTTTGCGACCCCGGCGTCGGATTTCGGCTCTGCACGAGGCCACGATACTCTCGCGGCGCTCGCGCGGCCTTCGCCGGGCTTATAGCTGGGACGAGTAGTTCGCCCTGATGGTCGACCTCGTGTCGACGGCGGGGGTCGCTACCACCGACACTGGCCAGTCGGGCAGCGATCCGGCGAGCGTCCAGGCGGCCTGGCGGGCCGCACCAAGGGCGACGTACTCGCCGGGCGTTGGCACGCTGACCGGGATCGCGAAGACCTGCGCGGCGATCGCGCTGACCGCCGGATTCTGGGCGGCGCCACCCACGAGCAGGATGCGCCGGGCATCCACCCCACGGCTGGTCAGCGCGTCCAGCCCGTCTGCCAGGGCGCACAGCATGCCCTCGATGGCGGCGCGGGCGAGATCGGCGCGAGTCGTGGAGGCCAGGGTCATGCCGAAGAGGGTGGCCGTGGCATCCGGGCGATTGGGGGTGCGCTCGCCCTCGAAATAGGGCTGGAGCACGAGTCCATGAGCACCGGGTTCGGCCGTAAGAGCCAGACGGCCGAGTTCGTCGTGGTCGACGCCGAGCAGAGCGGCGATCGAGTCGAGGATGCGGGCGGCATTCAGGGTGGCGATGAGCGGCAGGTAATTGCCGCTGGCATCTGCGAAGCCGGCGACCGTTCCCGACTCGTCTTCGATGGGGGCGTCGGTGACCGCGAACACGGTGCCGCTGGTGCCGATCGAAATCACGACATCGCCGGGGGCTGCGCCGAGGCCGAGGGCTGCACCGGCGTTATCGCCGGCACCGGGGCCCACGACCAGATTGCCGACCGTGCCCGCTTTCTCGTGAGGGCCGAGCACCCGAGGCAGGATGACCTCCTGTTTTAGCGCGAGCTTGACGAGGTCGCGGTCGTACTCGCCGGTCGCGGGGCTCCAGTAGCAGGTGCCGCTCGCATCGGAGCGATCGGTCGTGAGCGCATCGAGCCGAGGGTTCTCGGGGCCGAAGCCGCGCAACCGCCAGGTCAGCCAGTCGTGCGGAAGTGAGACAGCGGCGACGTTGGCCGCGTTCTCCGGCTCGTTGTCGGCCAGCCAGCGCAGCTTGGTCAGGGTGAATGAGGCGACCGGCACCGAGCCGCTGCGGCGGGCGAACTCGGCGGCACCGACCTCGTCGATGAGAGTGCTGGCGGCGTCGCTGGAGCGGGTGTCGTTCCAGAGCAGGGCCGGCCGGATGACGCGTCCACCCGCATCGAGCACCACCATGCCGTGCTGCTGGCCGCCGATCGAGATGGCGGCCACGTCGTCGAGTCCCCCCGCGTCCGCGATTGCCGCCTGGAGGGCATCCCACCAGGCTTCGGGGTCGACCTCGGTGCCGACGGGGTGAGCCGCGCGGCCCGTGCGTAGGATGACGCCGGTTGCGGCATCCACGATCAGCACCTTGCAGCTTTGGGTCGATGAGTCGACCCCGGCGACCAGCATCCCATTCATCATTCAGGACATCCCGTGGCAGAAGTAAACAGTTGGGGCGCATGTGCTCCCACCGGCCCCACGAGCCACACCGGCACCACGAAGTCCTGAATGATGAAAGCAGGCACTAGCCGCGCGCGCCCATGAGGTGCTCCGTTGCGAGCTGCTGCAGGCGCACAAAGCCGAAACCCTTGCCGTTGAAGTAGACGTCGGAGTCGAAGTCTTCGAACGCGCTCTTGTCGGCCAGCAGGTCGTCGTAGGTCTCGCCCGCGCTGAGGGTCGGGATGGCCAGCTCGGCGACACGCGAAGCGACCAGCGCCTCCTGCACCTCGGGGTCGGCGCGGAACGCCGCCGCCCGCTCCTTGAGCAGGAGGTAGGTGCGCATGTTGGCGGCCGCGGAATCCCAGACCCCGACCTCGTCTTCGGTGCGACTCGGCTTGTAGTCGAAGTGGCGGGGGCCGTCGTAGGCCGGTCCGCCGTTGGGGCCGCCGTTCTCGAGCAGGTCGACGAGCGAGAACGCGTTCTGCAGGTCGCCGTGGCCGAACACCAGGTCCTGGTCGTACTTGATGCCGCGCTGGCCGTTGAGGTCGATGTGGAAGAGCTTGCCCTGATACAGCGCCTGCGCGATGCCGGAGGCGAAGTTCAGCCCGGCCATCTGCTCGTGGCCGACTTCGGGGTTGACGCCGAACAACTCCGGCTTCTCGAGGGTCTCGATGAAGGCCATGGCGTGTCCGACGGTGGGCAGCAGGATGTCGCCGCGGGGCTCGTTCGGCTTCGGCTCGATCGCAAAACGGATGTCATAGCCCTTGTCGGTGACGTACTGGGCGAAGACGTTCACGGCTTCGCGGTAACGCTCCAGAGCGCTGCGAACATCCTTGGCGGCGTCGTACTCTGCACCCTCGCGGCCGCCCCACATCACGAACGTCTTGGCGCCGAGCTCGACGCCGAGCTCGAGTTGGCGCATCGCCTTGCGCATCGCGAATCGACGCACGACGCGATCGTTGGAGGTGAAGCCACCGTCTTTGAAGACGGGGGCGCTGAACAGGTTGGTCGTCACCATCGGCACGATGAGGCCGGTGTCTGCCAGGGCCTGCTTGAGGCGGTCGATCTCCTTCTGACGCTCGGCGACGGAGGAGCCGAAGGCGAACAGGTCATCGTCGTGGAAGGTGATGCCGTATGCACCGAGTTCTGCCAGCTTCTCGACCGCGTGCACAGCGTCGAGCGGTGCGCGGGTGGGGCCGCCGAACGGGTCG
>JANXTJ010000171.1 GCA_025352485.1 Salinibacterium sp. | reverse complement strand
TGAGGGTCGCACCGTGACGGTGACGGTTGGCGGCGAGACTCGCACTGCTGTGGTCACGAATGGCGCGTGGAGTGTGACGCTGCAGACTGTTTTGTCGGAGGGTGCCCACACGGTGACCGCGACGGTGTCTGATGCTGCGGGTAACACGGCCACCGCAACGCAGGCTTTGACGGTCGATACGACCGCCCCGACGCTGACGATCACGGGTGGTTTGGCGGTCTCGACGAATATGACGACGCCGACGATTACGGGCACGTCGGATGAGCACAATGCAACCGTCACGGTCACGGTCACGGATGCTGCCGGCCCCCGCACCCTCACCGCGTTGGTGGACTCGAACGGCAACTGGTCGGTGACGCCACTGCTGCCTCTCGCTGAGGGCGCACACGCCGTAACCGCCGCGGTAACGGATGCCGCCGGCAACTCGGCCACCGCCACCCAGGCGCTCACCATTGACACGACCGCCCCGACCGTCAGTATCACCGGCGGCGCGACCTTCAAAACCTCAAACACATCGCCGACGATCTCTGGAACGTCCGATGCCGTCGGTCGCACCCTGACCGTGACCGTTGACAGCGGCGGACCGATCACGACCATCGTGCAGCCGGGCGGTAGTTGGTCGATTGGCTCCACGCCACTTTCCGCGGGGATCCACACCGTCACCGCCACGGTCAGCGATGCCGCCGGCAACTCCGCCACGGCTGACCAGGTGCTCACCATCGACACCGCCCTTCCGACCATCAGTATTGACGGCGGCGCATCCCACGCCACAGCCACGGCTACGCCGACGATCTCCGGCCTGACGTCGGTGGGGGTTGGCTCGACCGTCACGGTCAGCATCCCGGGTTCTGCTTCGGTCGATGTGATTGTGCAGACCGGCGGAATCTGGTCGCTTACCGCTGCCACGCTGGGTGACGGTGCGCACTCGATCACGGTGCAGGTGACGGATTCGCACGGGCGCGTTGCCACCGCGCTGCAGGTTCTGACGGTGCACATGACGCTGCCCACCATTGCCTTCGACGGGGGTAGCACCGCACGCACCAACAACAGCACTCCGGCGATCTCGGGTACGTCAAATGCCGTCGGCTACATTGTCACGGTGACCCTCCCGGGCGAGACTCGCACCGCGACCGTGCAGCCGGACAAGACGTGGACGGTGCAACCGACCGTGCCTCTGGCACCCGGCGAGCACCGGATCAACGCGACCGTCTCTGATGGCATCCTGACCAATGCCGCGACCATGGATCTGTCGCTCGTCGCCTTCGTTCCGGTGAACACGACCCTCACTCAAACGATCCACGAGGGTGACAGAGAGTTGATCCAGGTGACCGGCGCAGAATTCGCGCCCGGCGAGGTCGTGCAGGTCTGGCTCTATTCCACACCGGTGCTCCTCGGCACGTTCGTGGCCGACCCTCAGGGTCACGTTGCGGGAGCGTTCGTTGATCGAGCCAATGCTCCCGTCGGCACGCATCACATCATGCTGATCTCGGCGTCGACGCTCGCGGCGCTTCCCTCGCAGCCGATCAACGTCATCGCGGCGCAGCTGCCCACTCTGGCCCTGCCGGTTGCTGTAGCTGCTGCGGCCAAGGCGCTTGCCGCCACCGGTGCCGGATCCACAGGGCCGTTCGCCCTACTCGGAATCCTGCTGCTGGCGCTCGGCGCCTGTGCGCTGCTGCTGGCGCGTCGTCGTCGTCGCTCTCGCTAGCTTCCTCCAATGGCGTGGCGGGCATTCCGAAGCTTCGGGATGCCCGCTCGTCGTTAGGCTGGCGTCATGGGATTCTGGGGCCGGCTGACCGGGTGGATGCGCCCCGCGCCCGCACCCCCGCTGCATATCGCGGGAGACGTGGGTGATGGGCCCGTCATCGTCCTGGTGCACGGCATCGCGTCATCCGCCACGACCTTTAAGCGCCTCATCCCGTTGCTCAGTGACCGCTATCGCTGCGTCTCGATCGACCTTCTGGGCTTCGGACAATCGCCAGCCCCGGTCGGCGCGACGTACACGATCGAAGAGCATGTGGAGGCGATCCACGCCACGATCAAGACCCTTCGACTGCGGGCTCCGTTCATTCTGGTTGGTCACTCTCTCGGCAGCCTGCTGGCCGCGCGCTACACGGCCGTGCATCCCGAGCAGGTCTCCCGTCTCGTCTTGGTGAGCCCGCCGATATATATGTCGCCGGCAGAGATCAGCGATCCGATGGTGCGCGCCCAGGTTGGCGCCTATCTGCGGGTCTACGAGTTCATGCGGGCGAACAAGAACTTCACGATGGCGACGGCCAGTCGCATCTCGAAGATCTTCCAGCTCGGCGACGCGCTCGAGGTGTCAGAGCGCAACTGGACTCCGTTCATGCTGAGCCTGCAGAACTGCATCGAATCGCAGACGACCGTGAGCGACATTGCCGCAGTGAGCGTGCCCATCGACGTGCTCTACGGCGCCCAAGACCAGTTCATCGCCGCGGGCACCATGAAGATTATTGAGCAGATGCGTCACGTCACGATGAAGCGCGTTGACGTCAACGACCACCTGGTACGCACTCGGCTGGCGCGGGCGGTCGCGAGGGCCATCGGCTAAGTCGCGGTCACCCGAGCGCCGTAGTCTGGTGAGATGCACACACGCACCGCCGTTCGACTCGGCCGCGAAGTATCCGTTATCGGCCTCGGCACCTGGCAGCTGGGTGCCGACTGGGGGGATGTCACCGAGGCGGATGCCGCGGCCGTCCTTCAGGCAGCGGTCGAGCAGGGCGTCACGATGTTTGACACCGCCGACGTCTACGGTGATGGCCGGAGCGAAAGCATCATCGGAACCTTCCTGGCCGCGCATCCAGAGCTCGATATCTTTGTGGCGACAAAGTTCGGCCGCAGGGTCGCACAGCAGGCCGAGTTTTACACCGCCGAAAACTTCCGCACGTGGGTCGACCGCTCGCGGGCAAACCTGCGGATGGACACCCTCGACCTCGTGCAGCTGCACTGCCCGCCATCCGAAGTCATCGAGAGCGACGTCGTTTTTGAGGCCATGGACGCCCTCGTCGCCGATGGCTCAATCGCCCACTATGGCGTGAGCGTGGAGACGAGCGCTCAGGCGCTGACAGCAATCGCCCGCCCCCATGTTGCCAGTGTGCAGATCGTACTGAACGCGTTCCGGCTCAAGCCGCTCGACGAGGTGCTGCCGGCCGCGCTCGAGGCCGGCGTTGCGATCATCGCGAGGGTGCCTCTGGCCTCCGGCTTGCTCAGCGGCAAATACACGGCCGACACGGTGTTCGCGGCGAACGACCACCGCACGTTCAACCGCCACGGCGAATCATTCGACGCGGGAGAGACATTCTCCGGCGTGGACTTCGAGCAGGGTGTCGCCGCGGCGCAGGAGTTCGCCGGGTTCGCCGACTCGCAGGGCCTGACCGCGCCGGTCGCAGCCCTCGCCTGGCTGGCGCAACTCCCCGGTGTCACGACCGTTATCCCGGGCGCGCGCTCCGTGGCGCAGGCAAAGTCAAACTCCTCGGCCGGTTCCGTGCCGGCGTTGAGCCCGGAATTCACTGCCCAGGTGCACGACCTATACGACCGCTACTTTCGTGCGGCGGTCCATTCGCGGTGGTGAAGCCGGAACCGCTGGG
>JANXTJ010000165.1 GCA_025352485.1 Salinibacterium sp. | reverse complement strand
GAATCGGCGGCGAGGGCGTCGGCCTCTTGACGCTTCTCGGCGGCCCGCGCGGTCGCCTCTAAGAGCTGCACCTGCGCTTCATCGAGATACTTCTGGGTCTGGCCGGTGGCTTCCCTGTGCGCGGCCAAGAACTCCTTCTCGGCCTCGTCCCGACGAGATTTGAGTTCGACGTCGAGCTCGTTGCGAGCCTGCTCCACGTCGCGAGTCAGGGTCGTTGCGGTCTCGTCAATTTGATGCGCGAGGGATGCACGCGTGGCTTCCATCTCGCTGGCGATCTCGGCGCGCTGGGCTTCGATGTCGCGGGCGAGGTCGGTGGTCTGCTGTTCCAGGTCGTGTGCGAGCTGTGCTCGGGCCTCGGCAATTTCGGCATCCGCTGTCGCGCGCAGGCGGGTGGTTTCGGCCTCGGCGGCCGCGCGCTTCTGCGCGATCTCCGAACCGAGCTGCGCGCGGGAGCTCGCCGTGCTCGACGTGAGTTCGTTGCGTGCCGCGGTCATCTCGGCATCCAGCGTCGCCCGAGCGGATGCGGTGTCGGAATCGAGAGTTCCGCGGGCGGCTGCGGTCTCTGTTTCGAGGGCCGAGCGGGCGGCGGCGGTGTCTGTTTCAAAGGCCAGCCGGGCGGCGGCCGTGTCTGTTTCGAGCGCCGAGCGGGCGGCGGACGTATCCGTCTCGAGCGCCAAGCGGGCGGCCGCTGTGTCCGTCTCGAGGGCCGTGCGTGCCTTGAGGGTATCGGCTTCCAACGTCGCGTAGCCGGCGGCGATGTCGGCCGCAAGGGTTGCCTGTGCGGCTGCGGTGTCGTTGGCCAACTTCTCGTGGGCGGCGGCCGTCTCGTTACGCTGACGGGTTTGCGCGGCGGCGGTGTCGTGCGCGAGTGCCTCCCGTCCCGTTGCGATCTCGGCCGCTAGTTCAGCGCGCCCCGTTTCGAGTTCGCGGGCCAGATCCGTGGTGCCCTGCTCGATGTCGCGAGCGAGCGTGGCGCGTTTGGTGGTGTCCTCGTTTTCGAAGTTGGCTCTGGCCAACTCCGAATCCCGGCGCACCAGTGCCGCGGTCTCGCGAGCCTCTGCCGCGTCCCTGGCGGCCTCGACCTTGAGTTCAGCTGCGGCCCGTTCGGCCTCGGCAGTCAGGGCTGCGGCTTCGCGTTTGGCCGTCGTGCGTGCCTCGGCGGCCTCTGTCGCTACCGCTCCACGGATGGCGACGGCTTCACGCAGCGCGTCTTGGGTCACCGCATCTGCCTCCGCGCGGGTGCGTAGGGCGAGTTCGCTGGCTTCCGAGGCAGCCTCGTCAACCAGTTTGTTTGCCCGGATTTGCGCGTCACGCTGGAGCTTCTCCGCGGCCTCCACGGCAGCGGAACGCAGCGCCGAGGTTTCGGCCTGCACCGTCAGGCGCATCTTCTCCGCGTCGATATCGGCCTGACTGATCAGTCGGGTGGACTGCTCCTCCGCGACCCGCAGGGTGTTCTCGAGCTTGGTACCCAACCCGGCATACGTGGGGCTGCCCGTTTCGTCCAGTTCGGCCTGTAGGTCTTCATTGACCGCGAGAAGTCGTTTGACCTCTTTAGCCGCATCCGTTCGGTCCGCATTCGCTTTGACGAGCTCGCCGCGCATCTGCAGGATCGTGCGGTCGACATCTTCCTTGCGATAACCGCGCATTTCCGTGCCGAAATTAGCCTCGTCGACAGCCATAAGTTCTCCTTGCAGCGGGTAGGGATCGTTAGAGTTTAGCGGCACGCGGGCATGGCGATTGCGGGCGGAGTCAGGCTCGAGCGCCGAGAAATTGTCACTGTTCTCCCAGTGGGTTCCCAGACCGGGGGGTAGGCCGCCGCAGGGCCATCCGCTATCCTTGAGTGTCTTTGTTGCTGCTGTTCCCGGTACTCGGGAACCCCTCCTCTCGTCCCTAATGCGAGCGCCCGCCCTCTGCACAGATAGTGCATAGGGACTACGCGGTGGAGGGTGCCCGATCGTGTATCGGGCCTGACGGCACGGAAGGAGTAACCCGTGCGATTTGTTCTCGCAATAATTAGCTTCGTTCTGGCCGCCCTCATGATCGGCTACGGCATCGCCCAGCGCACCGTTCTCGCACAACCAGACGAGGCCGCGATCTCGACTACCGAAAATTCGGGTGCGGCAGTGACGGTCATTGACGGAGCGACCCTGAACACTTACGACGGCAGCCAAACCCTGGTTATTAAGGGTTCAGGCACCGTCTTCGCCGCCTACGGGCGAACCTCCGATGTGCTGGCCTGGGTCGGCGACGCGAGCTACAACGCCGTGAGCTACGACGCCAAGAGCGATGCGCTCACCAGCACACTCAAGCCGGGCACCAGCAAGACGGTTCCGGATCCCAACGGTTCCGACCTCTGGATCGATGACTACAAGACGGATAAGACTCTCACCCTGACCGTGAACGTGCCGAAAGACGTTTCCTTCGTCATCATCTCTGACGGAACGAAACCGGCACCGGCCGATATCCGTCTTTCGTGGCCCCTGGACAACTCGACGCCGTGGGCGGGGCCGCTCATCGTCAGCGGAGCGATCGTGCTGATCATCGGGCTGGGCCTTCTGCTGTGGGCCACCAACCATCTGCGCAGCGGCCGTGGGCCCATGCGCAAAGCGCAGAAGATGCCGAAGGCTCCGCGCCGACGCGAACTGAGAGCGCCGGCTCGCAAGGCTCTCCCGGCCGCCGCGGGGGGCGGGCGTCGTCGGGGCATGATCGCCATTCCCGTTGTGCTCGTGGGAGCTCTCGCGCTCGTCGGCTGCAGCCCCGCGGTAGGGCCGGGTACCGCCGTTAGAGCGGCTCCGAGCCCGTCTAGTTCCATCACCTCGGCGGCCAACGCCCTGCAGCCGCCGGCGGCGACCGCGCGCCAGATCGACAGGATCATTTCGCGAATCAGCGCGGTGGCGACCAAGGCGGATGCCGCTCGCGACGCCACCCTCATCGCCACACGGTTCTCCGCTGCGGCCCTGCAGCTGCGGCTCGCGAACTACACCATCCGTGGTGCCGATGCCACAATCGCGGGTCTCCCCGCGATCCCGGATGGACCGGTGAAGTTGGTGCTGCCGCAGCAAACAAATACCTGGCCGCGCACCGTGTTCGCCGTCATCCAGAATGATAAGGACGCCACGATTCCGCCGGTCGCCCTGTATCTCGTGCAGGCCGACGCGCGCGCCGACTACAAGGTCGCCTATGCGATCACCCTCGAACCGTCCGCGGAACTGCCCAACGTTGCCCCCGCGAACGTCGGTGCCTCTCGGCTCGATCCGAACGGCAACATCCTCAAGATGTCGCCCACCACGGTCGCAATGGCGTACGGCGACCTCCTCGAAAAAGATGTAGACAGCCCATCGTTCCTCGCCTTCGAGAAGACAGGGGACAGCCTGCGCACCAATGTCGGCCTCGCCTACAAGAAGCAGGTGCGAGCTGCTCTGCCGGCCACGGCCAGCGTGAGCTTCGGGCACCTG
>JANXTJ010000212.1 GCA_025352485.1 Salinibacterium sp. | reverse complement strand
ACAGCCCGCGGAAAACTCTTCAGGGCTCAGCGACGACCAGTTGGTCGCGCTGTCCGCGCAACTGAAGGTGAAGAGCGCCGATAAAGTGGCGAGCTGTATCCGAAACCAAGACTTCAAAGCTTGGGTCACCGCGTCAACGGCGCGTGCCCTCAACGGCCCGATCCCGAACTCGAATGTTGACAAGGTGCAGGGCACCCCAACCATCATCGTCAATGGTCTTAAGTACGAAGGCTCGGTGACCGATCTGTCGGCCTTCCAAGCCTTCGTGATTCAGGCTGCCGGTGAGACGTTCAATAAAAACTCGACTCCGACACCGACCCCCACGCCGACGAAGTAGCCCGGCGCCATGTCATCACTGGCACTCGTCACCGGAGCGTCCTCTGGCATCGGCGCAGCATTCGCGCAGCGCCTTGCGGCCGAGGGTTACGACCTGATCATCGTCGGGCGTCGGCGGGAGCGCCTCGAAGCTCTCGCCCTGCCCGGGGTGAATGTTCAGGTCGTGTGCGCCGACCTGTCTACCGACGAAGGAATCGACGAGGTCGCCGAGCTGTGTGCCGACCAACCGCTGACGA
The DNA here is from genome assembly GCA_025352485.1 of Salinibacterium sp. Lineage (GTDB taxonomy): Bacteria > Actinomycetota > Actinomycetes > Actinomycetales > Microbacteriaceae > Rhodoglobus. The sequence goes on along the minus strand of JANXTJ010000212.1, from coordinate 2,153 downwards.
TGCTCGTCAACAACGCCGGCGTCGCGCACTACATGCCGATGGCCCAACTGCCCGCGAACAAAGCGCTGGAGCTGGTGCACGTCAAAGCGGTGGCGCCGACGATGCTGACCCGTGCCGCCCTTCCGGGCATGATCGATCGCGGCGTCGGAACGATCATTAATGTCTCGGGGATGATCGCCTTCGCTGGCCCCGCCCCGACCACCCAGATGCCTCGTCGCGCCGTTTACGCCGCAACGCTCGCGCACACGGTCGCTCTGTCGCAGACCCTGAATGCCGAGTTGGAGGGCACCGGCGTCACCGTACACGTCGTCTGCCCCGGTGTTGTGGCGACAGAATTCCACGAGGTGCAGGGCATGGACCTCTCGGCCGTTCCCCGGATGTCGCCCGCAGACGTCGTCACCGCGGCACTCGCGGGCATCGAGCTCGGTGAAGTCGTCATCGCCCCCGGGGTCGAGGACTATTCCCTCATTGAGGCCGTGTTCGGGGCAGACCTGGCAGCGTTTGCGGGCCAGAGCCCACAACTCGCGTCGCGCTACCGGGCGGGCTGACCGCCTCAGCTTTGTGTTGCGGGCTTGGCGCCGCCTGAGTGACCGGCAACTTCTGTGGAGCCCCCTGACGGATTCGAACCGTCGACCCCCGCTTTACAAGAGCGGTGCTCTGGCCAACTGAGCTAAGGGGGCGTGAAACACTTGACGCGTGAATAACCCTATCCATTCGCGCGGCACCGTCGCGCTCGCCGTCGGGGGAGCGATCGTCTGCGGCGCGCTCGTCGCGTTGCAATCCAGAATAAACGGTCAGCTGGGGCTCGAGCTGGGGGATGGCTACCTCGCCGCGTTCATCTCGTTCGGGTCTGGCTTCCTGCTGATGGCCATCATCGCGGCGGTGCAGCCCGGCACACGGCGGGGCATCGGCAGCGTCATCCGCTCGATCCGGGCCGGCACGACGCCGTGGTGGTATGCGGCCGGTGGCGTCGCGGGAGCCATCTTCGTGCTCTCGCAGGGGCTCACCGCAGCGCTACTGGGGGTGGCGCTATTCACGGTGGCCACGGTCACCGGCCAGACCGTGAGCGGGCTGATCGTCGATCGTCGAGGGCTGGGCACGATGCGGCCCCACCCGCTGACGGCGAGCCGGCTGATCGGAGCCGTGCTGGCCGTGCTGGCCGTTGCATTCTCTGTGGCGCCGCAGCTGAAGGGCGGCGTGGCGCCCTGGGTGCTCATTCTCCCGCTCGTGGCCGGCCTTGGCCTCGGCGTTCAGCAGGCGGTGAATGGGCAAATTCGCGAAATTGCCCGGTCGCCGCTGGCGGCCACCTTCTTCAACTTTGCGGTGGGTGCCACGGTGTTGGGCGTCATCCTCTTGGTGCATGCTGCGGTGACGGGCCTGCCCGGCCACCTCAGCTCCACCCCCTACCTCTACCTGGGCGGCGCCGTCGGCATCATTTTCGTGGCCGGCTATGCGCTCGTCGTGCGCTTCACCGGCGTGCTGGTCATGGGGCTCGCCGCGATAGCGGGGCAGCTGGTGGCATCGCTCATCTTCGACATCGTGCTACCGGTGCCCGGGCACGTGCTGGCCTGGACGACCGTGGTCGGCGTTGTGGGCACGCTTCTCGCCGTGGCAGTCGCTGCCCGGCCCCGCCGTGCGCCGGTCAGTCGAGGCGCGACAGGTGTTTCTCGAGCGTGAGTGCGTTCTTTTTTTCCGGCTTCGTTTTCTCCGGGACGCCGCCGACATAGAGCCAGCCCATGAGCTTCTCGTTCGGGGCGAGGCCGTGCATCGCGGCCACCGCGGGGTGTCGCGTGAGTCCGCCCGTGCGCCAAAACACGCCCCACCCGGCCTCGTCGAGCAGCAGGCTGAGGGTGTGCGCGACACCGGATGCCGCGGCATCCTGTTCCCACTCGGCAACCTTGATACTCGGCTCGTGCCGTGCAACCACCGCGATCAGCAGCGACGCCCGAAGCGGCTTCTCGGCGAGTTTTTGCGCGTCGGAACCTTCGAGCCCGCTCGCAGCGACGAACGCGGCGCCCAGTCGTTCTCTGGCGGCGCCCCTCAACTCAATGAGTCGCCACGGCGCAAGGGCACCGTGGTCGGCGACCGTCGCCGCCGCCTCGACTAAGGGGATCAGGTCGGCGTGGGTGGGCGCGTCGGCGGTCACCCGAGAG
>JANXTJ010000146.1 GCA_025352485.1 Salinibacterium sp. | reverse complement strand
CGGCACCTGCAGGGCCGTGTCGATGCGATAAAACTCGGCGTTCGGTGTGACCAGCGACGATATCCCGGGAATCGCCAACTGGGCACCCGGCGGTATCGGAGGGGCGGCAATCGCCGGCCGCGGCAGCACCAGGTGCTCGCGCACCGCGTTGACGGCGGCCAGCGCCGCGTTGACCGTGCGGGCCGTGATGCCCAGCACGAGCGCTCCCGCCGCGGAGCCGACCAGCAGTCCCACGAATGCGCGGCGACTGACGCCATCGTTCGAGACGGATGCTGCGCTCATTATCCGCAGGCGCCGCACGAGCCTACCGAGCACGAGGATGCCGGCGGCGGCCCCGAGGAGAGTGGGCAGGGCCCACAGCGGCGTGGCATCCGCCCGCGTGAGCAGCGCAAGAATCGCCACCGCGGCGATTGCGCCGATCAGGATCGATCCCGCGGGCGGGCGGCGCAGCTGCAACAGGCCGGCGAGGATCGCCAACGCGAGCACCAACAGGCCGAGCGCCACGAACAGGGCGGCCTTATCGTTGGTGCCGAAAAGGGCGATCACGAGCGTCTTAAACTCGCCGGGCACGACGTCGATAACCAGCGATCCGACCCCGAACAGCGGGCTCGCGGCTGGCGAGATCGGCAGGGCCAGAATCTCGGCGACCGCAAGCGTGACGAGGGCGGCCGCGACACCGGTTAGCCCTGCCAATACGGCGACGTTGCGCGCGCTCATGGAGTCAGGTTAGGTCAGTCGGCGAGGATCCGCGCGCCGTGCACGGGGCCGGTCGCCCGCACCACAGTCAAGCGCGCGGCGCTCAACGCGATCTGCAGCTCGAGCGCCGAGTCGAGGTCTGCGGTCAAGAACGCCACGGTTGGCCCCGATCCGGAAATGATCCCGGCCAGCGCGCCGTTCTGTTCGCCCAGTTCGAGCACGCCAGCCAGCGACGGCTGCAGGTGCAGCGCGGGCGCCTGCAGGTCGTTGTAGAGGCACTCGGCGAGCATGTGCGGATCCCCCGCGCGCAGCGCCTGCAGCACGTTTGCGTCGACCATCGGCGCGACCTGCGCGGGGAAAATGTCTTGCGCGTGGCGGTCGCGATGACGGTCGAGTTCGCTGTACACCTCGGGGGTGGACAGCCCGAGCTCTGAGACCGCGAGCACCCACTGAAACTGGCCCTTCGCCAGCGCGGGGCTGAGCTGGTCGCCGCGGCCGGTGCCGATGGCCGTGCCACCGGTAAAGGCGAACGGCACGTCGGCTCCGAGCTCTGCCGCAAGCTCCAGCATCTCCTCGCGCGGCAGGCCCGTGCCCCAGAGGTGATCGCAGGCCAAGAGAGTGGCTGCGGCATCCGCGGATCCGCCACCCATGCCGCCCGTGACGGGAACGTGCTTATCGATCTCGAGGCGCGCGCCGCCGCGATAGCCGGTGCGGCGCGCGAGCAGACGAGCCGCTTTGATGGCGATGTTCGAGCCGTCGGTGGGAACGCGAGAGAGTTCGACACTGCCGGTGATGCTCACGGAGAAGTCGTCGGCGAGGTAGGCGCGCACGTCTTCGTAGAGCGAAACGGCCTGATAGGCGATCGCCACGTCGTGGTAGCCGTCTTCCAAGAGCGAGCCAACCTTGAGGAAAACGTTGATCTTGCCGGGTGCCCGCGTGTGTACCATGCCGTGCGCAGGACTCGAGGTCATGACTTACAACCTAGCGCGGCGCCACGCACGCGCTTACCGCGGCATCGAATGACCCACGGCACGGCGCCACCGGTGAGGCGCGCGCGACCGTGAGACGGTGCTGCTTAGGCCCGCGCAACCGCGAGGAAATCGGCCACCGTCAGCTGCTCGCCGCGCGCCGTCGGAGCAATCCCGGCGGCCTCGAGGCGAGCGGATGCCGCAGCCGAGTCACCGAGGACCACCGACAGCGCCTGCCGCAGCATCTTCCGTCGCTGCTGGAACGCGGCATCCACCAGCTCGAAGGTGGCACGTCTCTCCGCCTCGGTGCCGGGCTGCTCGTGGCGCTGAAAACGCACCAGAATCGAGTCGACGTTGGGGACAGGCCAGAACACCTGACGGCTGACCTGACCGGCGGTCGAGAAGCTTCCGTACCAGGCGGCCTTGACCGAGGGCGAGCCGTACACCTTTGAGCCGGGGCCGGCGGCGATCCGCTGACCGACCTCGGCCTGCACCATCACGAGCCCGCGCTGAATCGTCGGGAAGTGCTCGAGAAAGTGCAGCAGAACCGGCACCGACACGGTGTAGGGCAGGTTCGCGACCAGCACCGTTGGGTCGCCCGCAAGCTCGGTGACCTTCAGGGCGTCTGCGGTGATGACCGTGAGCGCGGCGGCCGGCTGCAGTTGTGCCACGGTGACGGGCAGCTGCGCGGCGAGCCGCTTGTCAATCTCGACGGCGACCACCGCTGCGCCGGTCTCGAGCAGTCCGAGCGTCAGCGATCCGAGCCCTGGGCCGACCTCCACGACCGTTTCACCGTCGATCACGCCGGCCGATTTCACGATGCGCCTGACGGTGTTCGCGTCGATGACGAAGTTCTGGCCGAGCTTCTTGGTCGGCTGGATGCCGAGCAGCTCCGCGAGATCACGAATCTGGGCGGGCCCCAGCAGGGTGCCGCTGGCGACCGACTCCGCTGCCGCATCCACTAGGCGGGGCCGCTCATGCGAGTTCCGAGAACGGGCCATCGTTCACGGTGACCGGCTCGGAATCCCAGCGACCGTAAACCTCTTCGGTGGTTGTCGAGATCTGCGCGGCGAGCATGGTGACATCCGTCTCGAGGTGGGCGGCCATCGCCCGCAACGTATACGGGATGAGGTACGGCGAGTTGGGGCGCCCGCGGTAGGGGTGCGGGGTCAGGAACGGGGCATCCGTCTCGACCAAAATTCGCGAGCGCGGGATCA
>JANXTJ010000113.1 GCA_025352485.1 Salinibacterium sp. | reverse complement strand
GGGGTGAAAGTCCCAAAGGGTGAAGTGCGGCGAGAAGGCCCGTTGCTTTGTTCACTCCGCTGGGCAGGATCATGACGGCACCTTTGTTGAAGTCGGATTCGACCCAGAGGCCAGACGCCAGTTCTGGGATCTCATCGCTGCCCTCAAGAACGAGGGCACGACGATCCTGCTCACCACCCACTATCTCGACGAAGCCGCCCAGCTGGGCGACCGTGCGGGGGTGATCGCCGGTGGCAGGCTCATCGACATCGGCAACATTGATGAGATCGGGGGCGCGAACGCCCGCGTGCCCGTCGTTCGCTGGACGGTCGGCGGCGTCGCCCACGAAGAGCGCACCACGACCCCGGGGGCCTTCGTCGCTCGCCTGGGCGAACCCGACAACCTGCAGGTCATTCGCCCGAGTCTGGAAGACATCTACCTCGATCTGGTCGGGGCCAACGCCGCACAGGAAGTCAACGCATGAACACCATCGCCCTCGGCATCGACCGCGCGCGCTACGAGACCAGGGTCTACTTCCGCCAAGGCGACACAATCTTTTTCACCTTTCTCTTTCCGATCGTCATGCTCACAATCTTCTCGGTCGCGTTTAGCGCGACCGGTAACGTCGGCACCAATCCAGACGGCTCCGGCGGCATCAGTCAGGCGGCCTTCTACCTGCCGGGCATGATCGCCGCGGGCATCCTGCTCAGCGGCGTTCAGAACCTCGCCGTTGACATCGCGGTCGAGCGCGGCGACGGCACCCTCAAGCGCCTCGGCGGCACACCGCTGCCGGTCGTGTCGTATTTCATCGGCAAACTCGGGCAGGTGTTCATGACCTCGATCGCCCAGATCGGCCTGCTGATTCTGATCGCGCACTTCGCCTTCGGCGTCGCGCTGCCCACGGATGCCGGTCGCTGGCTCACCTTCGTCTGGGTCTACCTGCTCGGCATCATGACCTCCGCTGTGTTGGGGATTGCTCTGTCGCGGATACCCCGCACGGGTAAAAGCGCCACGGCCGTGATCATCCCCATCGTGCTCGTGCTGCAGTTCATCAGCGGCGTGTATCTGCAGTTCTCGCACCTGCCGGTGTGGCTACAGAACGTGGCATCCCTGTTCCCGCTCAAGTGGATGGCGCAGGGCATGCGCGCCGTCTTTCTCCCCGCGAACTTCGCGACGGTAGAGCAGGGCGGCAGCTTCAACCTTCCGGGTGTGGCCATCGCCCTGGCGATCTGGCTCATCCTTGGCCTCGTCGCCGCGCGACTCACCTTCCGCTGGATCCGCAAAGATTCCTGAGCAGCACGATGGGAAACTAGGGCGATGACAGGTCAGCGCTGGTGGGACGTGTTCTTCGGGGGCACGGTCGCAGTCCTGGCGACCGTGAACGTCGTCGCGTGGGCGCCCAGCGAAGCCCAGCGGGTCGGTGTCTGGGTTATTTTGGCGATGCTGACCGTCGCCTATCTGACGCTGGGGCGAGCCGCGCTGCAAACCGGGCGATTCGTGCTGCCGTTCGCGATCATCCTGGTCATCGGCACCGGGGCGCTGGTGGCCTGCTCGCCAAACGTCGCCGTCGTCCAGGCGATAGCGTTTCCGTTGCTGTGGTCGGTGATCAGCTCTACGCGGATTGCGATCGCGGCAAACATCGCACTGGCGTTCGTCATCTTCCTAGGATTCCTGCTCGCTCTCGGAGCATCACCAAACAGCATCGTGCAGGCGGGCATGATCGAGGCCATTTCCCTGGTCGGAAGCCTCGCGCTCGGCCTGTGGATCACCAGCATCTCCGTGCTGAGCCACGAACGCAAACGGCTGCTTGACGAGCTCACGGCCGCACAAGATCAGCTCGCCGCGCTGAACCGGGATGCCGGCGTCACCAGCGAGCGGGAGCGGCTGGCCCGAGAGATCCACGACACCATCGCGCAAGACCTCACCGGCCTGGTGATGCTCACCCAGCGCACGCGCAGGGAACTCGCCGCCGGCGAGACCGCCGTGGCCGACCGGCAGCTCGAGCTGGTCGAGGATGGCGCCCGCCGCGCCCTCGCCGAGACTCGTGCCCTGGTGGCCTCCAGCGCCGCTGTGGGGATGGCGGCTGGAGGGATAACCGATGCCCTCGCTCGCCTCGCCGAACGCTTCAGTCGCGAAACGGCCGTGGCCGTGCGCGTCGAGGTCGGCGAGCTACCTGCGCTGGAACGGGACATCGAGGTGGTGCTCCTGCGCATCGCCCAGGAGGGTCTGGCGAATATCCGCAAACACGCGGGGGCAAGCTCAGCACTGATCGAGCTGACGATCATCGAGGGCAAAACCACCTTGGCCGTGCGCGACGACGGAGCGGGCTTCGATCCCGCGGCCCCCACCGCCGGATTCGGCCTCGGCGGCATGCGCAAGCGCCTCGCCCTGGTCGGCGGCGCGCTGGATGTCGCGAGCACGCCACGCGGCACCACCCTCACAGCCACCCTGCCCACCGGGTTCGCCCTGTGATCCGCGTGGTCGTGGCCGACGATCACCCCGTCGTGCGCGGCGGAATCATCGCCCTGCTCTCGGCGGCCGACGACATGACGGTCGTCGGCGAAGCAACAGATGGCCTCGAAGCCGTGGCCACGGCGATCGAGCTCGAGCCCGACGTGGTGTTGATGGACCTGCGAATGCCCGGGATCGGCGGGGACGAGGCCACCGCGCGGATCCTTGCCGCTCGGCCCGGCATCCGCGTCGTCATTCTCACG
>JANXTJ010000084.1 GCA_025352485.1 Salinibacterium sp. | reverse complement strand
CGGAAGCTGATCGGGCGTCAACCCAGTGACTGGCGCGAGGTGAGCTGAACTCGGGCGCGAGAAGCTGATGAGCGATACTGAGGCATGCGCGTTGAGATCCTTCATATCGAGGACTGCCCCAACTGGGTCGAGGCCGGGTCTCGGGTCGAGGCGGCCCTGGTCGAGCTCCATCGTCACGATATCTCGGTGAGCTATCGAGCACTGACAGACACAGCGCAGGCCGCTGCGGTTCCGTTCGCCGGCTCACCAACGATCCTTCTCGAAGGTGTTGACCTTTTCCCCACAGCTGGGCGAACGTCAGACTTGGCGTGCCGCGTTTATCGCACTGGCATGGGATTCGCCGGCGTTCCTACTGTCGCGCAGCTCGTTGCGGCGATCGGGGAGCACGCCTCATCCTGAGTTAGTCAAATCTATTGGTGCTACGGAAACACAATTTGAGTCCCGCAGGGGTCAGGTACGGGATCTCCAGATGATGGACCCACCCGAGCCTGGATCCAGCTCTGGTGCAGCCACAAAGCCTCGGTCACGATGACTCTGTGACCGAGGCTTCGACACCGTCACGCGAGCCCCGAATCCGAATTGCCGGATCCCGGGCTAGCGGCGTTGCTATTTCTTTGCGGTTTTGGCAGCGTCGTGGTCTGCGTGCACGTCGGCGCGAACCTTCTCGGCTTGCTCTCGCTCCTTCGCGCGGCCCGTGCGCAGAGTCTCGCGCGAGTCGTCCGCTGCCTGCTTGACCGTGGTATCGGCGGCAACCTTGGCTGCGCCCGACTGAACGGCATGCACGTCAGCTTCCAAGGCCGCGACAACGTCGGACTTCTGGTCGGCGGTCAGCGTCTTGTTCGCGTTCACCCGAGCCTCGAATGCACCAAGGTGTGCGATGAGCTTGTCGGTGCGGGTCGCCGATGCGGACTGCACCTGAGCAAGCGTGTGCTTGGGCGGGGTGGGGGCCGTGGTGGCGGCGCTTGCGCTGCCAGCAACCCCGACTGCGGAGGTGATGGCAATGAGGCCGGTGGCCGCTGCAATAACAATCTTGTTCACAATAAACTTCGCTTTCTCGTAGTCACGCTTGTTCTACGAGTCTGCCGCGCCGCTGTTGGCAGCGGATCATCGTTATGTTCGGGTCATGTAAAGCCGATGCCTGCCCTGCGGGTCAGGCTGGCGCCTGCGCCTGCGCCCACGCTTTCGGTCAGGCCGCAATCTCGGCCGCGATGTTGACGAGCCAGAATGTGCCGAACCTGTCGATGCACATGCCGAACGTGTCGCCCCATAGTGCGGTTTCCAACGGCATCGTGACGGTTCCACCCTCACTGAGTTTGTCCCAGTAACCGCTCAACTCGGCGTGGTCGGATTTCGGCCCGCTGAGTGAGACGGAAAGGTTGTCGCCGGGGTTGTAAGACATCCGGCTCGGGGTGTCCGATGCCATAAGGGTCAGCCCGCTCGGAGCGGTGAGTACGGAATGCATCACCAGCTCAATCTCTGTGGGGTCTTGGCTGGCATGGAAATCGCCAAAGGTGCTGATGCTCAGTTCGCCACCGAAGACCGAGTGGTAGAACGTGATCGCTTCTCGTGCATTTCCACGAAAGCTGAGGTACGGGTTGAGTTGAACGGTCACGGCGGTTCTCCTTGGTCTGGCTGTGTTGGCGGTCGGGCTCTTCGGGCGGCGTCCCGCGGTCAGAGCGATGCGGCTCCAGTTTCGCGCGGAGCCTGCCAGCTACTTTGCGCCACACCGGGAGCCGTGCCATCCCGAGAATCAAGAACGACATGCGATCGGGTGGAACGCACGCCTGGCATCGTATTGATCTGGTGCATGATCACCGCGCTGAGGTGGTCGTTGTCGGGGGCGCTGACGGTGACGACAAAGTCAATGTCACCGCTGACGGCGAGCACGTTTTCCACAAACGGTAGCGCCGCGAGCGACGCGGCGAGTTCCGTCCACGGCACCCCGTCGAGAGTCACGACGACAATCGCGGTCACGTTGAGGCCGAGAGCCTTGCGGTCGACATTCGCCGTGAAGCTCTTGAGCACACCCGTTTCGATGAGATTGTGGATGCGGTTGTTCGCCACCGACCGTGACACGTGCACCAGCTCGGCCACTGCCCGAACGGAGAGTCGCGAGTTGCGGCTCAGCTCGGCGACGATCGCGCGGTCGATTCGGTCTAGTGACATGCTCGTCTCCTCGCTGCCGTCCTCGGTGCCAACCAGCCCAGCATAAGACCTCGGCTTTGCACCCCGCCCGGTTCGCAACTCATGGTTTGCGGTCGCGACACGCGTGGCTTGCCCATCCGCTCGGCGCGGCGTTGCTCAGACGATGAGTTGCGAACGGGGCGGAGCGACGGCCGGGATGCCGGGCGGGCGGGGGATGCCGGGCCGGGGCCGGGCGGGCGGCGGATGCTGGTGCCACCGCAGCTCGATGTGCACGGTCAGACAGTCCAGGCGATGGAGCCGAGTGAGCTCGAGAGTGTGGCGCGGACAGCGTCGCTAGGAGTCGCTCAGCAACAGCAGTGGCTCTTCGATGCAGCGCGCCACGTAGCGAAGAAACCCGGAGGCCTGCGCACCGTCACATACTCGGTGGTCGAACACGAACGACAGGGTCGCTACCTTCCGAACGGAAAGTTTGCCCGCTACCGCCCACGGGCGCTCGAATATCCGGCCGACGCCGAGCATTGCCACTTCCGGGTAGTTGATGATCGGCGTGGAGCCGTCGACACCGAAGCCACCGTAATTGTTAAGCGTGAAAGTGCCGCCGTTCAGGGCGGCGGGCGTGAAATTGCCAGTGCGGGATGTCTCCACGAGCTCGCCGATTCTCGTTCCGAGCTCGCGCATCGTGAGGGAGCCTGCCTCGTGCACGACCGGCACCATCAGACCTCTGGGCGTCTGAGCGGCGATACCGAGATTAATGGCGTGGTGTTGAACGATCTCTCGGCTGGCTGCATCGACGGACGAGTTCAAAATCGGAAACTGTTTCAGCCCGAGGATCGTGAACCGCGCGATGAGCGTCGTGATCGAGAATCGTTCGCCAGTCACCAGTTGAAGCCGATTTTTCGCGCGGACCAGTCTGGTGGCATCCACATCGAGCCAAATTGTCGCCTCGGGGATCACCCGTCGAGATTCTGTGAGCCGCTCTGAGACCAGTTTTTGCATGGCGGTCATGGCGGTCCGGGTGTCGGTCGCCGGCACCGCACGCCGGGCGATGGCCTGTTCCACATCATCGCGCCGCACGAGCGCATCGGCGCCGCTGCCGAGAAGTTGAGCGGCGTCAAACCCGTTCTCCTTGGCTTGGCGGCGCACCAGAGGAGAGACGACGGGCGAACGGCGCGTGGGGTCAAGCAGTGGGGCAGGTGTTGACGCGACGCCGTCGTGCTCGGCAATTTTGGCGCCGAGAGTGCTCCCACCGAAGCGGCTCCCGCCGGAGCGGCGCACGCGAGCGGCAGACTCGGTCGTGCCGTAGCCGACCAGTACGGCGCCGGAGCTGGCAGCAGAGGTAGCGGCGTCGGTAGCGCGGGGAGCCACCTGCGGCGGCCCAGACACTTCATCGAGCGCGGCGATGGTCAGGAGCGACTGACCTCTCTCGACCGAG
>JANXTJ010000074.1 GCA_025352485.1 Salinibacterium sp. | reverse complement strand
CAACTTCCGGCCCGACCGCAACGCTGCTGCCGGCGGCGCACTGCCGAAGGTTGCGGGCACCACCCGTTAGAGCGGGTGCTCAAATACAGACTTACACCGGGGGCTCATGGCCCCACCCACTTGATGCAAGGTACAGATGCCAGTCACAATTTCCGCCCCGCCCGCACTTCCCGCTGGAACTCTCCGTGTCACGCCAATCGGCGGCCTCGGCGAGATCGGTCGCAACATGACCACATACGAGTTCGGCGGCAAGCTGCTGATCGTCGACTGCGGCGTGCTATTCCCTGAGGAGACCCAGCCCGGTGTCGACCTCATCCTCCCGGACTTCAGCTCGATCAGAGACCGCCTGGACGACGTGCTCGGCATCGTTCTGACGCACGGCCATGAAGACCACATCGGGGCCGTGCCGTACCTGCTGAAGTTGCGCAAAGACATCCCGCTGATCGGGTCAACGCTGACGCTTGCCCTCATCGAGGCCAAGCTCAAAGAGCACCGCATCACGCCGTACACGCTGACGGTGCGCGAGGGCCAGCACGAGAAGCGGGGCCCGTTCGCCCTCGAGTTCATCGCCGTCAACCATTCGATCCCGGATGCCCTCGCCGTCGCCATCACGACGACGGCCGGCGTCGTGCTGCACACCGGTGACTTCAAGATGGACCAGCTGCCGTTGGATGACCGGATCACCGACCTGCGTGCTTTCGCCCGTCTCGGCGAGGCCGGCGTCGATCTTTTCCTGCCGGACTCCACGAACGCCGACGTACCCGGATTCACCCCAAGCGAGCGTGACATTGGCCCCGTGATCGAGGCCGTGATCGCTAAGGCCCCGCGTCGGGTGGTCGTTGCCAGCTTCTCGAGCCACGTGCACCGCGTCCAGCAGGTGCTGGATGCGGCCGTCGCCAACGATCGCAAGGTCGTGTTGATGGGGCGCTCCATGGTGCGCAACATGGGGATCGCCGCCGACCTCGGTTTCCTCAAGGTGCCTGACGGTGTTCTGCTTGACGCCAAGAAGGCGGCCGACCTGCCCGACAACCGGCTCGTCTACATGTCCACCGGAAGTCAGGGTGAACCGATGGCGGTCTTGGCCAGGATGGCCAACATGGAACACCAGATCGAGGTGGGCAAGGGCGACACCGTGATCATGGCATCCTCGCTCATCCCCGGCAACGAGAACGCGGTCTACCGGGTGATCAATGGGCTGATGAAGCTCGGGGCGACCGTCGTGCACAAGGGCAACGCGAAGGTGCACGTCTCCGGCCATGCCGCCGCGGGGGAGCTGCTCTACTGCTACAACATCCTCAAGCCGAAGAACGTGCTGCCGGTGCACGGTGAGCAGCGCCATCTGGTGGCCAACGCGAACCTCGCGATCGCCTCAGGCGTGCCGGAGCAGAACACGATCATCGCCGAGGATGGCACGGTCATCGACCTTCTCGACGGTGTCGCGACCGTGGTGGGCCAATTGGATCTCGGCTACGTCTATGTCGATGGCTCCAGCGTCGGTGAGATCACGGATGCCGACCTCAAGGACCGCCGCATCCTCGCCGAGGAGGGCTTCATTTCGATCTTCATCGCGGTGGATCCGCAGACCGGCAAGGTCATCGTTGGCCCGGAGATTCAGGCGCGCGGTTTCGCGGAGGACGAGAAGGTCTTCGACGCGGTCATCCCGCAAATTCTGAAGGCGCTGACGGATGCCGCAGAGAACGGCACCCGCGACACCCACGCCTTCGCTCAGGTCGTGCGCCGCACGGTCGGGCGCTGGGTAAACACCCAGCACCGTCGTCGCCCGATGATCATCCCGGTCGTTATCGAGGCCTAGCTGCTCGGCCGCCGGCGTATCGCGTCGGCGGGCCGGCACGGCGAGGCTTGGCGGGGCTTTTCCTGCAGGTGGGGCGGCAGAGCAGCGAGTGTCGCTGGGGGCCGGCGTCGGTGCGCGCGGGTACCGTGGAGCGCATGGCTACGAGCACTAGGTCAACGTCGCGCACGCGCACGTCGTCCGCGCGCGCCCGTACCCAGCCGACGAAGCGACTGTCGCGTGCCAAGCCGGCGATAGTTGAGCAGGCCGGGCCGCTCACCAAGATGTGGTTGGGCCTTGCGCACATGGTTGGCGCGGCATTCAGAGTGCTCGGCACCGAGACGCTCGCCAAGGGCGAGCGGCGCGACGGCATCCCGTTCTTCATATTTGTTCTGGCGATTCTCGGGGCCGTCGTCGAGTGGTTCAACCCGAATGACGCCGTCGCGCAGGCGCTCGACGCCTACACGTTTGGCGGGTTGTTCGGCCGGGTGGCTTTCGCCCTGCCCGTGATCATGCTGCTGTTTGCCGTCTGGCTTTTTCGCCACCCTTCCAGCGTGCACGACAACGGGCGCATCGGCATCGGCCTCAGCCTTCTTCTGGTCACCGTCAGCGGCCTGTGCCACATCTTTGGCGGCCAGCCAGCACCGACCAACGGCGCCGTCGCCCTCGCTCAGGCCGGCGGCCTCGTCGGCTGGGTCTTCGCCGGGCCGCTGATCTTCCTCGGTACCACAGCGCTCGCGATTCCCGTGGTGATCGCGGTGCTCGTGCTGTCGCTGTTCATCATCACGAAGACCCCGCCGAACCGCATCGGTGCGCGGTTGCGCGAGCTGTACTCCTACCTGTTTGGTGCCCAACTGCCGA
>JANXTJ010000042.1 GCA_025352485.1 Salinibacterium sp. | reverse complement strand
GGTTCTCCATGAAGCCACCGGCACGGGCGGTCTTGCGACGCGCGGCGCTAGGCGGCGTCGAACGCTCGGCGCGACGCGGCGGAGCGACCGCAAGCAGAACGCCAACAAACATCACCGCGAAGCCCAATACCCCGACCAGCGGCTGGTGAATGATCACACCGGTCACGAGGGTCGCGATGCCCAACACGGCGATGAGGATGCCGGACACCAAGACGGTGTAGTTCGTCCCGCCACGACGGCTGCCGACCGTCGCAACGAAGTCGGCATCATTTTGATAGAGGCTGCGCTCCATCTCTTCCAGGAGGCGCTGCTCTTGCTCAGAAAGTGGCATCCTGTTCCCTTCAGGCTCGGGATTGACGCGTGAACCTTCATAGTACGCCCCGTTTGCGTGGCTAGGCTATGCAGGTGGCTGAGAGTACCCGGTTAGTTGACGTCGTTCAGAGCAGAATCGATGAGTTTCTTTCGCAGCGCGATGTCGAGCTCGTTGCCATCGCGCCCGAGCTTGCCCCGCTAACGGGCCTCGCCCGCGATTTCCTTTCCGGCGGCAAGCGCTTTCGAGCCCTTTTTTGCTATTGGGGCTGGCAGGCCGTCGCCGGCGTGAGCGATGATTTCGATCCGCTTGCCGAACTGGATGCCCCTGCCGGCCTACCCGGCATCGTGGCCGCCGCCGCCGCCCTCGAGATCTTTCACGCCGCCGCCCTCGTCCACGACGACATCATGGACAACTCCGACACCAGACGCGGATTGCCTTCGGCCCACCGCCTCTTTGAAAAGCTACACCGTGATGGCTCGTGGGCCGGTAGCAGCAGCGGCTTCGGCCAGTCCGCCGCGCTCCTTCTCGGCGACCTTCTTCTCGGCTGGAGCGACGAGCTCTTCGATGCCGGAACCGGAATGCTGCCCAATCCGTCGGCGGGGCTGGCGGGGCGGCGCGAATTCAACCGGATGCGAACGGAGGTCACGGCCGGCCAGTACCTCGACATTCTCGAGGAGAATGCTTGGGCCGCGTATCCGGAAGCCGACGCCCTGACTCGCGCGCATCGCGTCATCGTCTACAAATCCGCGAAATACAGCGTGGAAGCACCCTTGGTCATCGGTGCAGCTCTCGGCGGAGCAAACGAGGCACAGCTTTCGGCCCTGCGGTCCTTCGGGCTGCCGCTCGGTGTCGCGTACCAGCTGCGCGATGATTTGCTCGGGGTATTTGGGGATCCCGTGGTGACGGGCAAACCAGCCGGCGATGACCTCCGCGAGGGCAAGCGCACCGTGCTGATTGCTCTGGCCCGCCCCCGGCTGCCCGCACACCTGCGCAGTCTGCTTGACGAACTACTCGGCGATCAGGAGCTGGACTCCCAACAGGTGAACATGATCCGCATCGCGCTGCGTGACTGTGGCGCGGTCGACGAGGTGGAACGGATAATCGACCACAACGTGGCGCTCGCGCGAAGCGCGCTCACCGCCGCGCCCCTCTCGTCAACGGCGCGAGCCCAGTTGCTTGAGCTTGCTGATACCGTCACTCGTCGCACGGCTTAGGCCGATAGCCATTCTCCGAGTTCCGGCGTGGACGGATCCCCGCCTTGCATCATGAGGACCGATTCATTCCACAGGAGGATTAGCCGGCCAGCCATTCTGCTCATCCCCTGATTCACCATTCGGCCTTGCCTACGGAAAAACGGCGCCCGAAAGCGGACGTCCAGCGGGACGAAATTGGAGCGACTCCAAGAGTCGGCCGACGTCACAGATTTGTGTCAGAGCGGAACCCCTATTAGGGCTGAGCATTAGGGCTGAGCGCGAGAGCCGTTTGAATTGGGAGTGGCGATGTTTTTAGGCCCCGACAGGACGCCTACGGTGTGCCCGTCCGGAGCTACCGTAGGGCCGCCGCCGCTTCTCGCAGTTCGCTAAAGGCAGCTTGGGTATAGGCGGTGAGCTCCCCGGGGTCCGCGTCGTGGGAGGGGTCGGTCCACGCGCGGTAGCCGGCTCCGAAAGCAAGCACGCCGAGTTCGGCGGCCACCTGCGCGGCCGGCTGGGGCACGCCTCGCGCGAGCAACGCATTCGAGATCGCCGCCGCCATCGCGACGGACTTCATGGCGCTGCGAGAGCGGAGCTCCTCGTTGGCCTCGATCGCGGCATGCAGCCGAGGGCCGAGGTTGCGGTTGAACTCGGTCA
>JANXTJ010000023.1 GCA_025352485.1 Salinibacterium sp. | reverse complement strand
CCTTCCGATCGAAAAGCGGCTCGCCGCAGCCGTCGAGCTTTACGGCGAGAGCGTCGTGGTTCGCCGCGCCATCTCGCTACTCGCCGGCAACAACGAGGGCGAAGACTTCCTGCTGTTCGTGGGGGGCGAGCATGCTCAGGGCATCCTCGACGGAGCTCCCGTGCTGTACTGGCCTGAGTTGTGGGGTACTCGCGCGCTGCTGTATGTCTGGGATGACACGGCGGCCGAGGCGGTCGCCGCAGCCATCGCAAACCAAGCCTGGCGCGTGCGCGAGATGGGAGCGCGGGTGGCCGCTGTGCGCGGGCTCGCGCTGTCGGGCGCACTCGTGGGGCTGCTCACCGACGAGGTTGCCCGGGTGCGGGCGGCTGCCGCGCGCGCGCTGGGAGATGTTGGTGTGGCCGACGACATCGACGGCATCCGGGCGCTCTTGAAAGACCCAGAGATCGATGTTCGCCGCGGGGCCCAGCAGGGCATCGATGCGCTCAGGAAGAGATTCCCGGCCGAAAGCTAGTCGGTCTTCGGCTTGTTGGCCTTGGGCTTGCTGTCGAGGTCGAGAACCAGAGCTTGTGCGCCCGCGTCATCCAGAGCGGCCGTTTTGTTGCGGCGGGCCCGAATGATCGACTGCACATAGTGGTAGACGGTCGGGACGACCGCGATCAGCACCGCGCCCAACAGGATGACGTCGATGTACTTGACGACGAAGTCTTTGACGGGGGGAACGTAGCCCAGCAGGTAGCCCAGGTAGGTCACGCCCGCGCCCCAGATCATGGCGCCGATGAAGTTGAAGAGCGAGTATTTGCGGTAGTCCATGTGGCCGACCCCGGCCGCCACCGGGGCGAAGGTGCGCACGACCGGCACGAAACGTGCCACGACAATCGCCCAGACCCCGTACTTGGCGAAGAACGTGTTGGTGCGCTTCACGTTGGCGACGGAGAAAAAGCCGCTCTCCTTGCGTTCGAAGATGCGTGGGCCGGCCTTGCGGCCGATCAGATACCCGACCTCACCGCCGAGGAACGCCGCGACCCCGATCGCCAGGCACACCCACCAAATGTCGACCTTGATGACGCCGGTGAAAGTGAGCACACCGGTGATGATCAGCAGGGTGTCGCCCGGCAGCAGGAAGCCGATCAGCAGGCCGGTCTCCGCGAAGACAATGAAGCAGACCCCGAGCAGCGCATACGCCCCGAAGCCTTCGATGAGGTTTGCGGGATCCAGCCAGGGGATGAGTGAGGCGGCTACCACGGGTTGCTCCTAGTCGTCTGTCGTGCGCTTCTGTCGTGCGGAAGGCGGGACTTGAACCCGCACGCTCGAGAGCACAGGAACCTAAATCCTGCGTGTCTGCCAATTTCACCACTCCCGCTGGTTCCGTCGAGTTTACCGGTCGCGGCCGGGGCTTTTGCCACGAAAGGCGGGTGTCCGACCTGTGGATAACGGCCCCCGGCGCGAGGGCCTGTCCCGAATGATCGAATCATGTCGAACGCCCTCGCGCAGATCGCAGATCAAGTTCGTGAGCGGGTGCGTCGCGACGGGGTCACCCTCGGCAGCGATCAGGCGCTCGCCGCCCAGTATGTGCACGACGAGGTGCGCCGCTACAGCGAACGAGCCCTCGGCGGCACCCTGCCGCTGCTTGCCGACGAGAGGCAGGCCGCGAAAGAGCTCGTGGCAACTCTGACCGGGTTCGGCCCGCTTCAGCCGTTCTTCGACGATCCCGACATCGAGGAGATCTGGATTAATGCGCCGGATGCGATTTTCATCGCCCGCGACGGCATCCCCGAATTGACCGGGGTGGCGTTGGGCGAGGGGGAGGTGCGTGACCTCGTCGAACGCATGCTGCAATCATCCGGCCGCAGGGTCGACCTCAGCTCCCCGTTTGTCGATGCTTCGCTGCCAGACGGGTCGCGCCTTCACGTGGTCATCCCTGATGTGACGCGGCGACACTGGTCGGTGAACGTGCGCAAATTCAGCCAGCGCATCCGCGACCTTCAGCGTCTCGTTGCCCTCGGCAGCCTCACCGCACAGTCCGCCGAGTTTCTGCGCATGTGTGTGTTGGGCGGGCAAAACATTCTGGTTTCGGGCGCCACCCAATCGGGCAAGACCACGATGCTTAACGCGCTACTCTCGGCAACGCGAGCGACGGAGCGCGTCATCACCGTCGAGGAGACCTTCGAACTCACCGTTGCTACTCGGGATACCGTCGGCATGCAGTGCCGATCATCGAGTCTCGAGGGCACGGGCGAAATCACCCTGCGCCGCCTGATCAAAGAGGCCCTTCGGATGCGCCCCGACCGACTCGTGGTCGGCGAGGTGCGCGAGGCCGAATCCCTCGACCTGCTCATTGCTCTAAACAGCGGGCTACCGGGCATGTCGAGTATCCACGCCAATAGTGCGCGGGATGCCCTAGTCAAGCTCTGCACGCTGCCCCTGCTGGCCGGTCGCAACATCGACTCGGCCTTCGTGGTGCCCACCGTGGCGAGCTGCATCGACATTGTGGTGCACTGCGAGCTCGGCCGCGGCGGTAAACGACGGGTGGTTGAGATTGTCGCACCGAGCGGGCAGGTGCACGGCGGGGTAATCGAGGCAAGCCCAATTTTCGCCCTCGTTGACGGCGTGCTCGAGCCGACCGGCAATTTTCCGACCCGAATCAGCAAGTTTCAGAGCGCGGGGCTTGACCCGGTGCCGATACTGGCGAAGCACCGCCGATGACTGCCGTTCTCGGGCTGATGCTTGCGGCGGGGCTGCTGCTGGTCGTATCGCCCTGGTTGTGGCCCAGACGCGAAGTGCGGCCGGCGTGGTCGACCCGCTGGCACCTGCCGCTGCGGGAGCGACTCGTGCAGGCGGGCCTCGGCGCCGTGAGCGTCGGTGTGGTTATCGCGGTGTCGGCGCTGCTGGCGGTCATTGCCGGTGCTCTGGTTTTTGCGACGATCGGCGTCGCGCCGCTCGCCGTGGCAGCCAGCATCCTCGGGCTCGTGCTCCCCACGATGATGATCGGTTGGCGTGCGCGGGCGCGCCGGAAAGCGACCAGAGTGGTCTGGCCGGATGTCGTTGACCAGCTCGTATCGGGGGTGCGGTCCGGGTTGGGGCTGGCGGACAGCGTGGTGATTCTCGCCCACACCGGCCCGGCGACGACGCGCGCAGCATTCGCCCTGTTCGAGGGGGATTACCGGGCCACCGGCAACTTCGGGATTTGCCTCGACGCCCTCAAAGAACGGCTGGCCGATCCGGTCGCCGATCGCATTTTGGAGACGCTCCGCATGTCGCGTGAGGTCGGCGGCAGCGAGCTGGTCACCGTGCTGAGAAACCTTAGCTCGTATCTGCGGCAGGAGAGCGCGATCCGGGCCGAGGTCGAGGCGCGGCAATCGTGGGTGATGAACGCCGCAAAGCTGGGAGTGGCGGCGCCGTGGGTGGTGCTCGTACTGCTGGCGACCCGCCCCGAGGCCGCGGCCTCCTATAACTCTGCGGCGGGGGCGACCCTCATCGTGGCCGGTCTCGTCGTATCGTTCGTGGCCTACCGGCTGATGATCGGGCTCGGCCGGCTCCCCGAGGAACGGCGCTGGTTCGCATGAGCTCTGTTGTGGCGTGGGGCACCGTTGCAGGGGTGACGCTCGGGTTTGGGCTCTGGTTGCTGGCAAGCCTGGCGCCGCGCATGAGTCGGCCGCGCCTCGCCCGCCGCGTGGCGCCCTACCTGATCGACATCTCGGCGGGCGCTCGCGCGGCAATCGCCCCGGCTCCACCCGGTCCCCTTCCGGTCATCGGGCTGCTTCTCGAGCCGATCGCCGCGCGGGCACGGCACGCCCTTGGCTCGCTGCTCGGAGGCTCCGATGCAATCTCGCGCCGGCTGAGGCAGGCCGGATCGCCATTGACTCTGGAAGGTTTCCGATCCCAACAACTGTTGTGCGGCATCCTCGGCGGCGCGGTCGGAGTCGGGGTTGCGGTCGCATCCGCGCGGCTGCAGGCCTCTCCGGTCTGGCTCCAGGTGGCGCTCGTTTTCGTTTTCGCCGCTCTCGGGGTGGTGGCCCGCGACTACCTCCTCCAGCGAGCCGCCCGTGCACGTCTTGCCCGTCTGGCGAGTGAACTGCCGGTGATCCTCGAGTTTCTGACGCTGAGCCTTTCTGCCGGGGAGGGAGTCCTGGATGCCATCCGGCGCGTCGCCCGCACCAGCGCGGGAGAGCTCGCGACGGAGCTGGGGGGAGTGGTCGCGGCCGTGAGCACCGGGCTACCGTTCGCCGAAACCCTCACCGGCGTGGCTCAGGATCTCGAGCTGCCGCCGTTCTCGCGCTGCGTCGAACAAATCGTCGGTGCCCTCGATCGCGGCACCCCGCTCGCCGAAGTCTTGCGCGCTCAGGCGCAAGATGCGCGGGATGACCGCAAGCGCGAGCTGCTGGAGGTGGCCGGAAAGAAGGAGGTGGCGATGCTGTTTCCGCTGGTGTTCCTGATCCTCCCGGTGACCATTGCGTTTGCGATCTTCCCCGGCATTTTTGTGCTGCAGCTCGGCCTGTGATGTTCGGGCGCGCCCGGCCCTGTGGACAGTCCGTGGCGGGTTCACAGGGCGCTGAGCACACTGGGACGATGAAGGCAGTGATCGCACGGTTACACGATGAGCGCGGTGACGTGCCCGGGTGGGTTCTCATTACTCTCATGACGGCCGGGCTCGTAATCCTGATCTGGGGGCTCGCCGGGCCCGCGCTCAGCCAGGTATTTCAGCAGGCGATCGAGCGCGTCAGCGGTTTCTGACATGCGCGCGCTCCGGGTACGACTCGCGGATGACACCGGGTCGGCGATCGCGGAGTTCGTGATGGTCTCGGCCCTGCTCACGGTGCTGACGCTGAGCGTGATCCAGCTCGGGCTCGCGCTGTTGATTCGAAACACCGTGGTCGATGCCGCGGCGGAAGGGGCCCGCTTCGGAGCGCTCGCCGACAACTCGCTGTCCGATGGCGTCGCGCGGGCCACCGACATCATCACCGCGGCCCTCGGGCCGAGCTACGCCAACGACGTGTCGGCCAGTCTCGGAAGCTATTTGGGGCATCCCGCGGTCATCGTGACGGTGCGTGCACCGCTGCCGCTGATCGGCCTCGTCGGCCTCGATGATGGTCTGGAGGTGACTGGCCATGCGGTCATGGAGACGCTTGACTGACGATCGCGGGTCGGCATCCCTCGAGTTCGTCACCGTCGGGATGATCCTGCTCCTGCCCTTGGTTTATCTCGTGCTTGTGGTGGCCGCCGTTCAGGCGGGCGCACTCGCGGCCGAGGCAGCGGCCCGGCAGGCAGCCCGCATCTTCGTGCAGTCTGCTGACGAGGCAAGCGCGGCAGCGAGCGCGGTCACGGCCGTGCAATTCGCCCTCGCCGACCACGGTGTCGACCCCGATTCGGCGATCATCACCGTGAGTTGCAGCCCGCAACCGACGGCCTGCCTCACCCGGCGCGGTCTGGTCACCGTGGCAATCGACATCGTGGTGCCGTTGCCGCTGGCCCCCGCGGTGCTCACCGGGGGGTTTGCGCTGTCCGTTCCTCTGCATGCCACGGCGACCCAGCAGGTCTCGCGTTTTTGGGGTTCGGGATGATGCGGCTGCGCGATGACGACGGCTCTACTCTGCCGCTGACAATTTTCTTCGCCTTCCTGTCGCTGCTGCTGGTGCTTCTGGTGGTGGCGGCGACCTCGCTC
>JANXTJ010000007.1 GCA_025352485.1 Salinibacterium sp. | reverse complement strand
CCAGCAGCGCCTTCATCAGCACGGGGATGCCGCCCTGGCGGTCGACATCGTTCATCACGTAGCGGCCGAATGGCTTCATGTCGGCAACGTGCGGAACGATGTCGACCGCCAGGGCGGCATCCCCGTGCTGATGAAGGCGCTGCTGGATGCCGGGCTGCTGCACGGCGATGCGCTCACGGTCACCGGCAAGACGGTCGCCGAAAACCTGGCCGAGATGGATATCCCCGAGCTCGACGGCACGGTGCTGCGCACGCTCGATAACCCCATCCACCCGACCGGCGGAATCACCATCCTGAAGGGGTCGCTGGCGCCGGAAGGGGCGGTCGTCAAGACTGCCGGTTTCGACGCGCAGGTGTTCGAGGGCCCAGCCCGAGTCTTCGAGCGCGAACGCGCCGCGATGGATGCCCTGACCGACGGCACCATCTCGGCGGGCGACATTATCGTCATCCGGTACGAGGGCCCCAAGGGCGGACCGGGCATGCGCGAGATGCTCGCCATCACCGGCGCCATCAAGGGAGCCGGCCTCGGAAAAGATGTATTACTCTTGACAGACGGTCGATTCTCAGGCGGCACAACCGGACTGTGTATCGGCCACATAGCTCCCGAAGCGGTAGATGCAGGTCCTATCGCCTTCGTGCGCGATGGTGATCTGATACGGGTCGATATCGCAGCTCGCTCGCTCGACCTACTGGTCGACGCGACAGAGCTGGAGGCTCGCCGCACCGGCTGGGCTCCCCTCCCGCCGCGCTACACCCGCGGTGTTCTCGCCAAGTACTCCAAGCTCGTGCACTCCGCCGCGGAGGGCGCGGTCACCGGGTAATTCGCCTCACCATCCAGAAAAAGGATCCACACATGTCCACGGACTCAACCCCCGTGCCTACCGCGAAGGCGCACGCCTCCAAGGCGCCAGAGGTGCTCACCGGTTCCGGCGCCATCCTGCGTTCGCTTGAGCATTTGGGGGTGACCGACGTGTTCGGTCTTCCCGGCGGCGCGATCATGCCGTTCTACGACGAGCTCATGGCCTCGACCACCATCCGGCACATTCTGGTGCGCCACGAACAGGGTGCCGGCCACGCGGCAGAAGGCTACGCCTCGTCCTCGGGCAAGATCGGTGTCGCGATCGCGACCTCAGGGCCTGGTGCCACGAACCTCGTCACGGCGATCGCCGACGCGTACATGGATTCGGTGCCGCTCTTGGCCATCACCGGCCAGGTGTTCTCCACCTCGATGGGCACAGACGCGTTCCAGGAAATCGACATCGTTGGCATCACGATGCCGATCACGAAGCACTCGATCCTGGTGACCAAGCCGGAAGACGTGCCCGCCGCGCTCGCCTCCGCCTACCAGATCGCCACGACCGGTCGCCCCGGCCCCGTGCTGGTCGACATCACCAAAGACGCGCAGCAGAACAGCGCGCCCTTCATTTGGCCGCCGAAAATCGACCTCCCGGGCTATCGCCCGGTGGTCAAGGCCCACGGCAAGCAGGTGCTCGCCGCCGCGCAACTTCTGGTGGAAGCCGAGCGACCGGTGTTTTACGTCGGCGGTGGCGTCATCCGGTCGGGTGCCTCACAGGAACTGCTCGAACTTGCCACCAAGGTCGGCGCCCCGATTGTCACCACTCTGATGGCGCGCGGTGCCTTCCCCGATTCCAACGAGTTGAACCTCGGCATGCCCGGCATGCACGGCGCCGTTCCCGCGGTGCTGTCGCTGCAGGAATCCGACCTCATCATCTCGCTCGGCGCGCGTTTCGATGACAGGGTCACCGGAAAGCCGAGCGAATTTGCCCCCCTCGCCAAGGTCGTGCATGTCGACATCGACCCCGCGGAGATCGGCAAGATCCGCGCGGCCGACGTGCCCATCGTGGGCGACGCGAAAGACGTCATTATCGACCTCACCGCGGCCTTTGCCGACGCGGCCAAGAAGACGAAACCCGACTACAGCGCGTGGTGGGTGCGGCTGAACAGCCTGCGCAAGCAGTACCCGCTCGGCTACACGATGCCGGATGACGGTCTGCTCTCTCCTCAACAGATCATCCAGCGCATCGGCGAACTTACCGGGCCGGAAGCGGTGTACGCCGCCGGTGTCGGACAGCATCAGATGTGGGCAGCGCAATTCATCAAGTACGAGCGCCCGAACTCGTGGCTGAACTCCGGTGGCGCCGGAACCATGGGCTATGGCCTACCGGCCGCCATGGGGGCCAAGGTCGCGAACCCGGATCGCGTCGTCTGGGCGATCGACGGCGATGGCTGCTTCCAGATGACCAACCAAGAGCTGGCGACCTGCACGATCAACGACATCCCGATCAAGGTCGCGATCATCAACAACTCGTCGCTCGGGATGGTGCGCCAGTGGCAGACGTTGTTCTATGACGGCCGCCACTCGTTCACCGACCTCAACACCGGCCACGGAACGCGGATGATCCCCGACTTCGTGAAACTCGGCGAGGCCTACGGTTGTCTCGCCATCCGTGTGACTAAACCCGAAGAGGTCGACGCCGCGATCAAGCTGGCGCTGGAGACCAACGACCGCCCCGTGGTCATCGACTTCATTGTCAGCCGGGATGCGATGGTCTGGCCGATGGTGCCGCAGGGCCTGAGCAATTCCAGCGTTCAATACGCCCGCGATCACGCCCCCGAGTGGGAAGAGGAGTAGAGAATATGAGCCACGTGCTATCCCTCCTCGTCGAGGACAAACCAGGGTTGTTGACCCGCGTCGCTGGCCTGTTCGCCCGCCGCGGATTCAACATCGAAAGTCTTGCCGTTGGCAAGAGCGAGATCGCCGGCCTGTCGCGTATCACCGTCGTCGTCGATGTCGAAGAGCTGCCTCTCGAGCAGGTCACGAAGCAGCTCAACAAGCTCATCAACGTGATCAAGATCGTGGAGCTCGATCCCGAGCAGTCGGTAACCCGCGAGCACATGCTCATCAAGGTGCGGGTCGATAACACGACACGGTCGCAGGTGCTCGAGGCCGTCACGCTGTTCCGGGCGCGAGTGGTGGATGTCTCGACCGACGCCATCGTGATCGAAACGACCGGTAATTCGGCCAAGATCCAGGCCTTTTTGCGAGTGCTTGAGCCGTACGGCATCAAGGAGATCGCGCAGAGCGGGCTCCTTGCCATTGGTCGCGGTTCAAAAAGCATCACCGAACGGGTTTTCAAAAACTAATTTTCTGGCACGACAACTACAACAAGGAGAAGTATCACCATGACCGATGTCTTTCATGACGAAGACGCCGACCTGTCGATCATCCAGGGCAAGAAGGTTGCCGTTATTGGCTACGGCTCGCAGGGCCACGCCCACGCGCTGAACCTGCGCGACTCCGGTGTCGAGGTGAAGGTCGGCCTCAAGCCAGACTCGAAGAGCGTACAAAAGGCGAAGGAGGCCGGCTTTGAAGTTCTCAGCCCGGCCGAGGCGTCGAAGTGGGCAGACGTCATCGTCATCCTCGCGCCCGACCAGCACCAGCGCGGACTGTTCGCGGCCGACATCAAAGACAACCTTGAGCCCGGCAATGCGATCCTCTTCGGTCACGGGTTCAACATCCGCTTCGGCTACATCACGGCACCCGAGGGCGTCGATGTCATCATGGTCGCCCCGAAGGGCCCCGGCCACACCGTGCGTCGCGAGTACGAGGCTGGGCGCGGCGTGCCCGTAATCGTGGCCGTCGAGCAGGACGCCACCGGCGGCGCCTGGGAGCTGACCTGGAGCTACGCGAAGGCGATCGGTGGCCTGCGTGCCGGCGGCATCAAGACCACCTTCACCGAGGAGACCGAGACCGACCTGTTCGGCGAGCAGTCCGTGCTCTGTGGCGGAACTTCACAGCTGGTCATGTACGGCTTTGAGACCCTCATCGAGGCGGGCTACCAGCCCGAGATCGCCTACTTCGAGGTGCTTCACGAGCTCAAGCTCATCGTCGACCTGATGTGGGAGGGCGGCATCGCCAAGCAGCGCTGGAGCATCTCCGACACCGCAGAGTACGGCGACTACGTCTCCGGCCCGCGCGTGATCGACCCCTCCGTGAAGACCAACATGCAGGCCGTTCTCAAAGACATCCAGTCCGGCGCATTTGCCGCGCGCTTCATCGCCGACCAGGATGCCGGAGCCCCCGAGTTCCTCGCGCTGCGGGAGAAGGGTGCTGCGCACCCGATCGAGGCCACCGGTAAGGAACTGCGCGCCCTGTTCGCGTGGAAGCAGCAGGACGCCGACTACGTCGACGGCTCAGCCGCTCGCTAGTTCACGACCAGTCGACGGCCGTTCCGCTTCGCGCGGGGCGGCCGTTGCTCGGCGACGCACTGCTCTCCTCCCTGCGCCGCATGGCGCAGGAGCACGTATCCAACCAACTGTTTCCGGCACCCAGGAGCGAATCATGAACACCACGACCACCCACTGGCACGCAGTGATCGCGGTTCTCGCGGTCGCCGCAGTCCTCGCCGTCGTCATCCGCCGCGGGAGCCCCACTCCGCTGCCCGCCTGAGCCCCGGGGCAATCCGGGGTGCCCTGCACTCCGAATGCTATTCATGATTCTGGGAAGCACAACTCACAGTGCGGGTGTCACCACGACAACCGCGCGCACCGCCGTCGGTGTTCTACGACTGGTCGTGGGCCTCGGGCTGCTCGCGACTATCGTGATCCAGATCACCGATCGCGTCATCAACAACGCCTTCGACCCGGCCGAGTACTTCAGCTACTTCACTATTCAGACCAGCCTCATCAACATCGTCGTTTTCTTGGTCGGCGCGGCCATGGCCTGGCGTTACCGCAGCGACACCGCGCTGTTCACCACGATCCGCATGGCGGCCCTCGCCTATGCCGTTGTCACGGCCGGCGTCTACAACCTGCTGTTGCGCGGACTGCCCTACGCGGGGTTTCACGGGCTGCAGTGGCCCAACGAGATCATCCACGTCTGGATTCCGCTCATCATTGTTCTCGACTGGCTGTTCGCGCCTGGCCGCCCGGCCCTGCCGTGGAAAGCGCTGCGGATCGTGCTGCTGTACCCGGTGGCATGGATCGTTTACACGCTGGTCAGGGGCGCATTCACGGCCTACTACCCCTACCCGTTTCTCAACCCGGAGAACGGCGGCTGGGTCAGCGTTGTGGCCTACATCGTCGGGCTCTCGGCGTTCCTCATGGCGATGGGGGCCTTGGCCATCGTCTACGGCCGCAGGCGGGGCAAAGCCTAGGCTTGAGGCATGTCGCAACGCGCCATCTTGGTCACACCCACGGTCCTCGTCACCGGAGCTTCCACGGGTATCGGCCGTGCCACAGCGCTTCTGCTGGACAGCCACGGGTTCACGGTATTCGCGGGGGTGCGAAGGTCGGAGGATGCGGCGAGTTTGGCCGCGGCGGCATCCGCGAGCCTGGTGTCGCTCATCCTCGATGTGACCAAGCCGGCCGACATCGCGGCGGCGGCCGAAACCATCGAGATGGCGGTGGGCGCCGCGGGGCTCAACGGCCTCGTGAATAACGCCGGAACCGCGCATCCGGGGCCGCTCGAGTTCGCGCCACTGCAGAGTTTTCGCGACCAGCTCGAGGTAAACCTCGTTGGGCAGCTCGCCGTCACCCAGGCCATGCTGCCCCTGCTGCGCACGGCGAAGGGTCGCATCATCAACGTGACCTCGATCGGCGGGCTGGTCGCCGGCACGATGCTCGGCCCCTACAACGCCTCAAAGTTTGCCTTCGAAGCGCTCACCCACGTGCTGCGCCAAGAGCTGGCGCCGTGGGGTATCGAGGCGATTGCCATCGAGCCCGGTCAGATCGCGACGCCGATCTGGGCCACCTCCCTGGGCCGCACCGACGCACTGATCGGCGCGGAGGCGACCGCGCTGTACGGCGAGAAGATTGCGGGAGCGCGGCGGATGGCTACAAATGCCGCCGTCAACGGCCTGCCAGCGATCGAGGTCGCGCAGGTGATCGAGAAGGCACTCACCGCGGCGCGGCCGAAGACGCGCTACGCGGTGGGCAACGACGCCAAAATCGGCGCGGCGATCATTGCGCGCCTCCCCGACCGCACTCGCGATCGCCTGTTCGCCGGGCGTCGCCGCAAGTAGCGATCGAGCCGGGAGCGCTCGAGGCCGGTGCGCTCAGGACCTTCGGCCCTAGCCTCGACAGGGGGCAGCGGCGAGTGTTGCATCAGCAGGCGCACCGCCTGGTGATCGGAGCGTCTCATGTTCGGTTCTGTTCTTGCCCTCTTCGCCGACCTCGGCGGGGGCGCCTACTTCGGCTGGGGTAACTTCCAGATCCAATCCGGAAACCTCATCGTCATCATCGTGATGCTGGTGCTTTTCGTCCTCGCACTGGTGCTGCCATTTCCCGGCTCGCGGCGTTCGCGGTGAGCGAGCCGCTTGTCGTCGAGAAGCTGGAGGCGCAGCCGGCCGAGCTGCACACCTGGACCGGCAAGACCCGGCAGTGGCTGATCAAGAAACTGCCGGCAGACAAGCTCCTGCCGGAGGGGCAACCCAGCTACGTCGCATCATGGATCTATGTCTTCGGGATGGGGGCAGTGGCATCCCTCGTCTACATCATCGCGTCGGGCCTCGTCCTGAGTCTCAACGGCCCAGCTTGGTACCACACCTCGGATTTTGGGCACTTCGTCAACAGCACCCACCTGTGGAGCGTCGAGCTCTTTTTCATCTTCATGGTCGTGCATCTCTGGGGGAAGTACTGGATGGCAGCCTGGCGGGGCGGACGGATGCTCACCTAGCTGACCGGCGTGATTTCATTCGCCGTCTCGATCGTCGCGGCATTCACGGGCTACCTGCTGCAAACAAATTTCGACTCGCAGTGGATCGCGTTCGAGGCCAAAGACGCGCTCAACGCGGTCGGCATCGGGGCCTGGTTCAACGTCGCGAACCTCGGCCAGATCTTCATGTGGCACATCGTCTTGTTGCCGCTGGCGGTGGGGGTGATCGTGGCGCTGCACGTCATCCTGATTCGAGCAAAGGGCGTCGTGCCCCCGATCGACGCGGCCGAAACCGACGCGCAGTTGGTCGACAGCAGGGGAGGATCGCAATGAGCAGGGCTCGCCCCACCATGACCTGGCGGGTCGGCGACAACGTCGCGACGCGGCCGTGGGCCGGGCGCAAACGCGAGTACGACCTGTTCAAAGAGCTCACCGTCGGGGTGATCGTGGTCGGCGTGCTGGTCGTGGGGCTCGCGGCGATCGCCGGCTCGCCTGACGATCCGAGCATCACCCTGAAGGCCTGGGCCACGGCCGCCCCCGCGGATTTCATCAGCACGGCGACCGCCGAGCTCGGCGGCACGAGTGCCACCGCCGGGTACGGGGCGCCGTATAACTCCACCCCAGACGTCAGTCAGACGATCGGGCCGATCAACCTGCAGAGCCTGTCGGGCGTTCGAATTCCGATCGACACCGCGGCTGACTTCGTGACGGCACCCCTGGCGTTACAGGCGAGCCCGCCCGCCGAACTCACGATCTGGGATGCGGCATCCGCCGACCAAAGGGCCAGTTGGACTAGTGCATACGGCGCAGCACTGGCCGCTGCCGACAACAATGATCCAGCTCTGGTGGCCGCGGGCGACTACGGGCCGGTGCCCGCTCTGACCACGTCGCTTCTGGCCATGGCCCAGCAGGGTGCGCTCGATGGGGCCATTCACAACGACGGCGGGTTCTTCAACCTCGATTACACCAAAAGCATCCTCTTCCTCGGTGACGGCAGCTACTTCGTGGGCATCGCCAACGCCGCCCACCTCACCGGGGACCAGTGGGGCATGATGAACGAGACCGGCAACTACCCCGGCCAATCGTGGCTATGGCTGTTCTCTTTTTGGTACCAGGTTCCGGGGATCGCGGGCGTGCCGAATACGGATCTCCTCGTGGTCGGCATCATGCTCGGGCTCACGGTACTGCTTGCCCTGGTTCCACTCATCCCCGGGTTGCGCACGATCCCGCGCTGGATTCCCGTGCACAAGCTGATCTGGAAGGACTACTACCGCAAACGGTAGGCCTGCCCGCCGCCGCTTAAGCTGGAACCATGAGTCTCTCGCTGGGAATGCCGGCGTTGCGCCGATCCCCGGCACAGCGCCCCTCCACCGCGGGCCGGCCCGACCTGCCCGGGCTCATCGACAGCCACGGGCGCACCGCCCGCGACCTGCGCATCTCTGTGACGGAAAAATGCTCGCTGCGCTGCACCTACTGCATGCCAGAGCAGGGGCTGCCGGCTATCCATCGCGACGATCTGCTGACCCCTGGCGAAATCGCGCGGCTGGTTGGCATTGGCGTGCGCGACCTCGGCGTGCGCGACATCCGATTCACCGGGGGAGAGCCACTGATGCGCCCCGACCTCGCTGAGATCATCTCGCTCAGCGCCGCCGTCGTCGCACCCGACGGTGAGCCGGTCTCGGTGTCGCTGACCACGAATGGCATCGGGCTCGATAAGCGCATCGGCGAGCTGGTCGCTGCCGGGCTGACCCGGGTGAATATCTCCCTCGACACCGTGGATCGCGACCATTTCGCGCGCCTCACCCGTCGCGATCGGTTGCCAGCGGTCTTCGCCGGCATCGAAGCCGCTCGCCTGGCCGGGCTCACCCCGCTGAAGATCAACGCCGTGCTGATGCGCGACACGCTGGCCGGCGCCGCCGACCTGCTCGAATGGTCACTCGCCAATGGCGTGCGCCTGCGTTTCATCGAACAGATGCCGCTCGATGCCGACGAGGCATGGGCTCGCGACAACATGGTGGATGCCGCGGAGTTGCTGTCGGTGCTCGGCCGCCGGTTCACCCTGAGCCAGCCTCGCCGCGAAGATCCGTCAGCCCCGGCCGAGGAGTGGCTCGTTGACGGCTATTTGGTGGGGAATTCGCCGGCGACCGTTGGCATCATCGCCTCGGTCACGCGCAGTTTCTGTGCGGCCTGTGACCGCACTCGCCTCACGGCGGAGGGCACCGTGCGATCGTGCCTGTTCGGTGACGACGAGACCGATCTGCGGGCCCTGCTGCGTGACGGCGCTGACGATGCCACCATCGCAGACTGGTGGCGCGCCGCCATGTGGGGCAAGCAGTCAGGGCACGGCATATCGCTTCCCGACTTCCAGCGCCCGCTGCGCAGCATGGGGGCGATCGGTGGCTGACGCGTCCGGTGCCACGGTATTTGTTCGGTACTTCGCGGCCGCGGCGGAGGCCGCCGGTTGCGAGGAGGAGTCGCTACCCGCGGTGGCCACCGTTGGCGAGCTGAAGGCCGTGCTGTTGGCGCGGTATGGCGACGCGATGGCGCGGGTGCTGGCATCCGGGTCGTTCCTCGTCGACGGTGTCGTCAGTCGCGATGATGCCCGCGGCGTGGGCGCGCGGGTCGACGTGCTGCCGCCGTTCGCCGGCGGTT
>JANXTJ010000197.1 GCA_025352485.1 Salinibacterium sp. | reverse complement strand
ATGGCGGCCGGCGACGAGAAATTCCTCACCTCGCGTGACCGTGGCCCCCAGAAGCGCTATGTGCGCGACTACGTCGACGCGCGATTCTCGGTGGGCGAGTTGCTCATCCCGCTCATGCTCATTGTGATCGTGTTCACCTTTATCCCAGACCCGAGCATCCAGTCCATCGGCATCATCGCGCTGTGGGGATTTTTCCTCATCGCCATTCTGGATGTCGTGGTGCTCGGCTTCATCCTCACCCGCAAGCTCGGCGACAAGTTCGGCAAGGATCGCGTCGAAAAGATTCGCTGGTATGCCGCGATGCGTGCCCTGCAACTGCGCCTGATGCGCCTGCCCAAACCGCAGGTCAAGCGCGGCCACTACCCGGAGTAAGGCACATCCCGGAGTAGGGCACTTCCCCGAGCGGCTCACGGAATAAGACTCCTGGAGCGGCTAACGAACGGTCAGGCGCGAAGCCGGGCCAGCCCGCGATTTATCTCGTGCGCCCAGAGCGGCCCGCGATAGAGGAACGCGGTGTAGCCCTGCACGAGAGTCGCGCCGGCCGCGAGCCGCTGCGCGACATCCGCCGTCGTCTCTACCCCGCCGACCGAGATGACGCAGAAGTCGGCGGGCACGACGCCCCGGATCAGGCGCAGTAGCTCGAGGGATCGCGCGGCGACCGGCGGCCCAGAAAGCCCACCCGCACCGGCCGCCTCAACGACAGCAGCGCTGGTGACCAGGTCGGCACGCGACAGCGTTGTATTGGTGGCCACGATGCCGTCAAGGGTCTGCGCCGCGAGCTCGGCGATCCTGACGACCTGCGCATCGGTGAGGTCGGGGGCGATCTTCACCAGCACGGGGGTCGCCCCCGCCGCGGTCTTCACCGCGGTCAAGAGTGGGGCGAGCAGTTCTAATTCCTGCAGGCCGCGCAAACCCGGGGTGTTGGGCGACGATACGTTGACCACGAGGTAGTCGGCAAGGGGCGCCAGGAGGCGCGTACTGACGAGATAGTCGGCGGTGGCGGCATCCACATCGACGACCCGTGATTTGCCAATGTTCACACCGATGATCGGGCGATTTTTTCGCACCCGCGCGGCGCCAAGCACGATCGCGGCCGCAGCGGCCCCGTGGTTATTGAAGCCCATTCGGTTGATGATCGCCCGGTCGGCCACCAGACGATATAGCCGCGGACGAGGATTTCCGGGTTGCGCCAACGCAGTGATGGTACCGATTTCGACGTGGCCGAAGCCGAGACGCCCGAGCCCCCGAATCGCGGTTCCCTCTTTGTCGAATCCGGCGGCAACGCCGAACGGAGAGTCGAACGAGAGCCCCAAGGTGGTCAGCGCGAGAGCGGCATCGGGGCGGGTGAGACGACGCACCGCAGCGGGAAGCAGCCGGATAACCGCAAACGCGAGACCGTGTGCCCGCTCGGGGTCGAGCCGGGAGAGAACGACCCGGAAGAAGAATCTATACATGCCGAGCCAAGGATATCGGCTGCAGCCCAGCTAGTTCGCGGGCTCGGCCGCCGAGGCGTGGTCGACCCGCAGGAGGGCGATCGCGGCTTCGAAGTCGTCGAGCGAGTCGAAGCCCTGATACACGCTCGCAAAGCGCAGATAGGCGACCTCGTCGAGTTCGCGCAGCGGGGTGAGGATGGCCAGACCGATGTCGTTGGCCTCTACCTGTGCAGCGCCGGTCGCCCTGATCGTTTCTTCGACCCGCTGGGCAAGCTGTGCGAGATCGGAGTCGGTCACCGGTCGCCCCTGGCACGCCTTCTTCACGCCGGTGACGATCTTTTCGCGGCTAAACGGCTCCACGACCCCGTTGCGTTTGATGACGCTGAGCGATGCGGTTTCGGTAGTCGAGAAACGCCGACCACACTCCGGACACTGTCGACGACGACGAATCGACATACCGTCGTCGCTGGTCCGCGAGTCGATGACTCTGCTATCGGGGTGGCGGCAGAAGGGGCAGAACATGGTGAGGCAACAATACGCGTCCGCCGCGGTTTATTCGGCGCGGTGCGAGCCCGGGGCAAAACGCGCGGTCACGGCCGCACCGTGCGCCGGGAGGTCTTCCGCCGACGACAGCGCGACGATCTGCGCCTGAACCTCGGCAAGGGCGTCTCTGCTGTAGTTGATGACCTGCTGCGGCCGCAGGAAGGTGTACGCCCCCAGGCCCGACCCAAAACGCGACTGCCCGCCGGTCGGCAGAACGTGGTTCGACCCCGCCAGATAGTCACCGAGACTCACCGGCGAGTTTGCCCCCAGGAATATCGCGCCGGCACTCTCGATGAGGTCGAGCACGGCCTCTGGCTGCGCCGTTTGGATCTCGAGGTGCTCGGGCCCATAGGCATTACTGAACGCGGCGGCGGCCGCCACATTGTCGACGAGCACGATCGCCGACTGCGGCCCGTCGAGGGCGATGCGCACCCGCGCCGCATGACGAGTGGATGCCGCGAGTCGATCGACCTCGGCAACCACAGCGGTCGCTAGCTCAGGCGAATCGGTCACCAGCACCGCCGCCGCGAGCTCGTCGTGCTCGGCCTGGCTGATCAGGTCGGCGGCAACTAACAGCGGATCTGCCGAGAAATCCGCGATCACCAGAATCTCGGTGGGACCCGCTTCCGAGTCGATGCCGACCACTCCACGCACGAGCCGCTTGGCGGCGGCGACATAAACGTTTCCCGGCCCGGTGATGAGCTCGACCGGATCGAGGTCGAGGTCGGCAACGCCATAGGCAAAAGCGCCGACGGCACCAGCGCCGCCCATGGCGTAAACCTCATCAATGCCGAGTAGGCCGGCTGCGCCCAGAATGGTGGGGTGTACGGCTCCCCCAAACTGCTTCTGAGCCGGTGAGGCCAAAGCAATAGCGGAAACGCCGGCCACCTGGGCGGGGACAACATTCATGACCACGCTCGACGGATAAACCGCCTTACCGCCGGGAACGTATAAGCCCACCCGGTTGACCGGCTGCCAGCGCTGAATAACCTGCGCACCCGGCGCAATGATGGTGACTGTGCTCTCTGGTACCTGCACTTTCGTTGCCTTCTGGACGCGAGAGATGGTCTCTTCGAGCGCAGACCGCACCTCGGGCGTGAGCGCATCGACCGCTCGGCTGATCTCCTGGCCTGGGACTCGGATGCGCTTCGGCAGCACCCCGTCAAGACGCTCTGCCTGCTCGAGGAGGGCGGCTTCACCGCGCTCGCGCACATCGGCAATCAGCCGCGCCGCGATCTCGGATGCCGCCGAGACATCCATCAGGGCCCGCGGCACGAGGCGGGCAAGTTCGGCCCTCGTGGGCTGGCTGTGGCGAAGGTCGATGGTCTGCATCATGGCCCACTAATGCTAGTTGCCCGCGGCTGCGAGCCGGCCCGGGGAATACCTCGCAACCGGGCATGATTGATACGAAAACATGAACGAAGCAACGAACATCCCCGAGCCGCACATTCCGGAGCCGCACCCCGTCGATGGGCGCGAAGCGTTCACGCGCGCGTTCCGCCGCCATGCCGCCGGCGTTGCGGTGATCACCACCCGCACCCCCGATGGTCTGCCCGCGGGCTTTACCGCGACATCCCTCGCTTCACTGGCAGCGGTGCCGCCGCTGGTGACCTTCAACATGGCGCAGGTCTCCAGCGCTTGGCCCGCAATGACCGTGGGCAATCATGTCGCGATCCACATGTTGGGCACACGATCGATGCATCACGCCGAGCGAATGGCCGCCGCCCGCGACCTGCGCTTCGAGGGCGAACACTGGCACGAGGGGCTGCACGGTGTGCCGATTCTGGGTGGGGTCACCGCGTGGATGCTTGGCACCATTATCGACGTGCATCCCGTGCACGATAACGCCGTCATTGTTGCTCAGATCGAAACCGGACAACTCGGCGATGAGGACGAAGCGCTGTTGTATCACGAGCGCTCCTACATGAGGCCTCGAGCACTCTAAGCGAGGCAGTTCGGCCCGAGCAACGTCTTCAGCTCGCCGTAGAGGTCGGCCGACACCGTGACCGGGTACGGGATCTCGAAGACCCTCGCGGTAGCGCCTTTCACCAGCTTGAGGCGCACCTCGTTGTTGCCCGCGTGGCGGATGAGCACGTCGTTGAGGGCAGACACCACGTCGGTGGTGGCCCGCAGTTCTTGCATCGAAATCACCAGCGGGCCCGAACCGAGGCTCACACCCGTGTCGGGTGTAAACATGCTCACGGCGTGCAGATTCATGCCGTCGTCACGGACGCTCACTCGACCGCGCACCACCACGATGGAGTCGTTCACGAGAGCTGGGGAAAATTCCTGGTAGGTCTTGCCGAGGAACATGACGCTCATCTCGCCGCCGAAGTCTTCGACCATGACGATTCCATACTGGTTGCCGCTGTTGCGCGCAATGCGGTGCTGCACGCTCGTGACGAGGCCGGCGATCGTGACGTGCTCGCCGTCGCCCGCAACGTCGCCCCCGAGAATCTCGGTGATTGAGGCCGTTTGGTGCTTGGCGAGTTGGATCTCGAGCCCCGCGAGCGGGTGGTCGGAGACGTAGAGGCCGAGCATCTCGCGTTCGAAAGCAAGCTTGTCGCGTTTCGCCCATTCCGGGCGATCGGGAACACTGTCTTTTGACTCGTCAAAATCGAAAATCCCGCCGAACAGGTCGACCTGCCCGTTCGCTTCGTTGCGCTTGAGGCTGACGGCCGAGTCAACGGCACTCTCATGGATTTCGAGCAGGGCCCTGCGGGTGGCCCCCAACGAGTCGAAAGCCCCCGCTTTGACGAGCGACTCGACGGTGCGCTTGTTGGCAACCTGAATCGGCACCTTGCGCAGGAAGTCGTGAAACGAACTAAACCGACCCTGCTCGCGTCTGGCCACCGAGATGGACTCGACCACATTGTGACCGACGTTGCGCACGGCACCGAGGCCGAATCGGATATCACCGATTCCGGTGACCGACGGCACGGCTGCGAAATCGACGCTCGACTCGTTGACGTCGGGCGCGAGCACCTGAATGCCCATCCGTCGACACTCGCTGAGGTACATTCCGAGCTTGTCTTTCGAGTCACCCACGCTGGTCAGTAGGGCGGCCATGTACTCGGCGGGGTGATTGGCTTTAAGATAGGCCGTCCAGTAGCTCAGAACTCCATACCCCGCGCTGTGCGCCTTGTTGAAGGCGTAGTCGGCGAACGGCATCAGGGTGTCCCAGAGCACGGTGACGGCGCCGGCGCTGTAGCCGTTGCCGAGCATCCCCGACTCGAAGGCGGCAAACTGCTTATCGAGCTCGCTCTTCTTCTTTTTACCCATCGCGCGGCGCAGCACGTCGGCCTGCCCCAGCGAGAAGCCCGCGACTTTCTGTGCGACCGACATGACCTGTTCTTGGTAGACGATCAGCCCGAAGGTGCCGCCGAGGATCTCGCGCAGCGGCTCTTCCAGCTCGGGGTGAATCGCGTCGATCACCTGCTGGCCGTTCTTGCGCATCGCATAGTTGGTGTGCGAATTCATCCCCATCGGCCCCGGACGGTAGAGCGCGATGACGGCCGAGATGTCTTCGAAGTTGGTGGGCTTGAGCTGCTTGAGAAGCGCCCGCATCGCGCCACCATCGAGCTGGAAAACGCCGAGAGTGTCGCCGCGTGCGAGCAGGTCGTAGGTTTTCTCATCGGCGTCGAGGTCGAGGTCTTCGATCATCAGCGGCGTGCCGGTATTGGCCGCGATCATGCGCAGAGCATCTTCGATAACCGTCAGGTTGCGCAGCCCGAGGAAGTCCATCTTCAGCAGGCCGAGGTCTTCCAGCGGCGGCTGATCGAACTGGGTGATGATGGCGCCGTCATCCTCGCGCTTCATGATCGGCAGCACATCGATGAGCGGTTCGGCAGACATCAGAACACCCGCGGCATGAACGCCCCACTGGCGCTTCAAGTTCTCGAGCCCCAGAGCCGTATCAAAGACCTTCCGCGCCTCTGCGTCAGTTTCGAGAATCGCCCGGAAGTCGCCCGCCTCCTTAAAGCGGTCGGCATCTTTGTCGTGGATGTCGCCGAGTGGCATGTCTTTACCCATGATGGGGGGCGGCATGGCCTTGGTCAGCTTCTCGCCCACCGAGTAGGGCATGCCTAGTACTCGGGCGGAGTCTTTTAGGGCCTGCTTGGCCTTGATCGTGCCGTAGGTCACGATCTGCGCGACCCGATCTGCGCCGTACTTCTCGGTGACATAGCGGATCACCTCGGGGCGCCGACGGTCGTCGAAGTCGACATCGACATCCGGCATCGAAACGCGCTCTGGATTCAGAAAGCGCTCGAAGATCAACCCGTGAGCGAGCGGGTCGAGCTCGGTGATGCCCATGGCGTATGAGGCCATCGATCCCGCCGCCGACCCGCGACCGGGGCCGACTCTGATGCCCTGAGCCTTCGCCCAGGCGATGAAGTCGGCGACGACCAGAAAGTAGCCGGGAAACCCCATCTGGGTAATGACGTCGACCTCGTACTTGGCCTGGGCCAGATGCGCCTCAGACGGCCCGGCGGGAAAGCGCCGAGACATGCCCGTGGCGACCTCTTTTTCGAACCAGGTGGCTTCGTCTTCGCCAGCAGGCACAGGGAAGCGCGGCATCAGGTCGCGTTTCTCGAACGAAATCTCGCAACGCTCGGCGATGGCGAGGGTGTTATCGCAGGCCTCTGGATGATCGCGGAACAGGTGGCGCATCTGTGCGGCCGACTTGAGATAGAACTCCTCTGAGTCCAACTTGAACCGGTTGGGGTCGTCGAGGGTGGAGGCTGACTGCACGCACAGCAGAGCCGCGTGCGCGGTCGCGTCGTGGGCGTGAATGTAGTGCAGGTCGTTGGTGGCCAGCAGCGGCATCCCGAGTTCCTTGGCAAGTCTGAGCAGGTCGCTGATCACCCGCCGCTCGACGTCAATGCCGTGGTCCATGATCTCGGCAAAAAAGTTTTCCTTGCCGAAGATGTCTTGAAACTCGGCGGCGGCCGCGCGCGCCTCCGCATACTGGCCTAAGCGCAGTCGGGTGGAAATCTCTCCGCCCGCGCAGCCGCTGGTGGCAATGACACCCTTCGAGTAGGTCTGCAACAGCTCGCGATCCATACGCGGGCGAAAGTAGAAGCCCTCGATCGAGGCCAGCGACGACATGCGGAACAGGTTGTGCATGCCCTCATTGTTTTGGGCGAGCAGGGTCATGTGGGTGTACGCGCCCGAGCCGGAAACGTCATCCCGGGACTGCCCACTCGTGCCCCAGCGGATCCGGGTCTTGTCGGTGCGATGGGTGCCGGGGGTGATGTACGCCTCGGTGCCGATGATGGGCTTGATGCCCTTCTCGGTCGCCGTCTTCCAAAAATCGTAGGCACCGAACATATTGCCGTGATCGGTCACCGCGATGGCGGGCATGCCCTCGGCGACAGCGGCATCGAGCAGCGGCCGAACCCGCGCAGCACCGTCGAGCATCGAGTACTCGCTGTGCACGTGCAGGTGCACAAACGAATCGCTCGATATTGGTGCACTGGCTGCCACGAGAGTCTCCGAGTCGGTGTTGGAATCCCACCCTAAGCCTCGCGCAGAAGGCACTCAGCCCTGACGCGCCCTAGACCCCGCGAAGAGCCTCAAGCGCGTGTTGAAGGTCGGCCGGGTAGTGCGATTCGAAGCGCACCGGCTGTCGGGTCGCTGGATGATTAAAGCCCAGCCGCTTGGCGTGCAGCCACTGGCGGGTCAGGCCGAGCCGGGCCGAGATCGTGGGATCTGCCCCGTACATCCCATCGCCGACACA
>JANXTJ010000264.1 GCA_025352485.1 Salinibacterium sp. | reverse complement strand
CTCGGTGGCGTCCCCGGCCAGACTGTTCGCCTTGATCGTCGGGATGCCGAGCTCCTGCGCGACCGCGGCCACCGCCGTGGCGGTGAGCACGCCCCTGCGCCCCTGCGGTGAATCGGCGCGCGTGAGGATCGACACGACATCGTGCCTCGTCGCCGCAAGCGCACGCAGGCTCGGCACGGCAGCAGCGGGGCTGCCCGCGAACACCAGGCGCAGAGAAGTCATCGGAACAGTCTCTCGCACCCGGTGCCGTCTGCCCGAATCCGTGACGGCGAGGAACGGCTCGACGCCCGAATCCGCTGCGGTGCCGTCTGCCCGAATCCGCTACGGCTCGAGGAACGGCTCGACGTCGTCGAGGCGCACCCTGAGTGTCGGCGGAAGTAGTCCGCGCGGTGCCTTGGCGGCGGGAGTTCTGCGGCGACCGGACGCCGCACGGATCACCTCGGCACGAAGGTGCGCCGCGACATCCATGCCGAGGGCGTAGTCAAAGCGCACAATGGTTCGCACCCCGCCGGTGGGCAGATCGACAGGCCCGAGCACGTCGGTCGCCTCGACGCTCAGGTCGACAATGGCCTGCGAGACGGCCGCCACGGTGCCGCTGAGGGTGGCGACGCGAACGGCCGGCGGGAAGCGCAGACGGCGACGATCGGCGAGTTCGGAGCGCGCATAGTCGGTCTGCCGCCAGGTAACGAGCGCGGATGCCAGCGCACCACCCACACCGACCAGCAACGTGGTGGCACCGCCAGCCGCCAGCGCCACGGCATTGGACCACCAGCGCAGGCAGTCCTCGCCCACCCGCAGACTCTCACGGGCGACCATCCGCTCGCCGTCGAGCAGCAGGACGGCGCGGTATCCCCCGGCGGCGACCGGCTCGGCCCCGCGGGTGGCAATGATCAGCGCAGGTTCGGGGCCCACCGACAGGATGGGCCGCTCACCGTCAGCGACGATGACACGCACGCCCGGAAAGGCACGCCCGAGATCTTCGGCGGTGCGGGTCGCGCCGTTCCCCACGAAACGCAACTTTTCACCCTCGCAGTTTGAGCAGCGCCAGTTGGCCGCGAGTGCTCCGCACCACAGGCAGGCGGGCACCGACCGTGCCGACCGCTGAGCAAGAGGGCCTTCACAGCGCACACAGCGGGCCGACTGCCCGCAGTCGACACAGGCGAGCCGCGGCGCATAGCCGGGACGGGCCACCTGCACCAGAACCGGGCCGGACTGGAGCGCCGTGCGCGCGGTAATCCAGGCCGACGACGGGATGCGCGCCTGGGCCGCCAGCCGATCGCCGCCGCCCTGCTGCATCGTTGGCACGATTTTCGGCAGCACCGGCCGCTCCGGCGAGAGCGAGCGCAGCCAGCCGATCTCGACGAGCCGCTGCACGTCGGTACTGCGGGTATTGCCGATCAGAATGAGAGCACACTGTTGCTGCTCTTGGCGCAGGAGGGCCGCATCCCTGCTGTGCACGTAGGGGCTCAGAGGCTCGCTGTGCAGCGGATCACCGTCATCCCAGATCGCGATGAGCCCGAGCTGGGTGGCCGGGGCATAAACGACGGAGCGGTTGCCGACGATCACGAGCGCCTCGCCGGTCAGGCAGCGGAGAAAGGCGCGATAGCGGTCGGGGTTGGACTGTTTCGCATCGAGACGAACAATGCGTTCCGCCGGCAAAATCGCCCGCAGCGCGACCTCGAGTTGTTGCTGATCGCGATAGTCGGGCACCGCGACGATGGCGCTTTTCCCGGCCGCGATAGTGGATGCCGCTGCCGCCGCCAGCGTGACGGCCCAGCCACCCACCCAGCTGCCGCCCGCCGTAGTGCCCACAGGCGCCACGTCCACCGGCGCGTCGCCCGCAGCCGCCACAAACTCCGGCGGCGCCACCAGCCGCTCCCCGACGTCGCACACGAAGGGGATCGCGTCGATCGCGAGCCGCTCCCCCAGGCCGATGGCGGACTCGATGACCCCGTTTCCGTAGCCGTTGATTGGCGGGGGGTCGACGAAGCCGAACGGCGGGTTTGACTCGTCGGCGAGGTAGGTCTTCTCTACCCGCACCGCTCGCGGGGGAACCGCCAGCCGCACGATGTCGATGGCAGAGCCCGCCGCCCGTTCGGAGGCGCGTCTGGCCAAGGTCCACACCTCCGGCGTCAGCACCCGAACCGGGGAGACGACCGAATCGAGGTCGCTGAGCGCGCCGGTGTAGTCACCGGGCGCTGCGAGCTCGACGATGTAGCCGTCGGCGATCCGGCCGGCGGAACGCAGCGGCACGCGCACGCGCACGCCGGGG
>JANXTJ010000251.1 GCA_025352485.1 Salinibacterium sp. | reverse complement strand
GAGTAGCAGCAGGTTGCCGCCCTGCTTGAGCGTCAGCGCGAGGTTCAGGCGGTTGCGCTCTCCACCCGAGAGCACCCCGGCCTTCTTCTGCTGATCCGGTCCCTTGAAACCGAAGGTCGACACGTAGGCACGCGACGGGATTTCGGTCTTGCCGACCTGGATGTAATCCTGGCCGTCAGAGACAACCTCCCACAGCGTCTTGTTCGGGTCGATACCGCCGCGGTCCTGATCGACATACGAAATGTCGACGGTCTCGCCGATCTTCAACTCGCCGGAGTCCAGTGGCTCGAGACCAGTGATCGTCTTGAACATGGTGGTCTTGCCCACGCCGTTCGGCCCGATCACGCCGACAATCCCATTGCGCGG
Source organism: Salinibacterium sp. (assembly GCA_025352485.1). Classification (GTDB taxonomy): domain Bacteria; phylum Actinomycetota; class Actinomycetes; order Actinomycetales; family Microbacteriaceae; genus Rhodoglobus. The sequence continues at coordinate 3,054 of JANXTJ010000251.1, read as the reverse complement.
AAGCGTGAAGCTGAGGTTGTCAATGAGCACGCGCTCACCGAAACCCTTCTTCAGGTTCTTCGCATCTATGACCTGGGAACCGAGTCGCGGGCCGACCGGGATGACCAGCTCCTCGAAATCGAGAACCCGGGTCTTCTCGGCCTCATTGACCATCTCTTCATAGCGTGCGAGGCGTGCCTTCGACTTGACCTGACGGCCCTTGGCGTTGCTTCGCACCCAATCCAGCTCTGACGACAGGCGCTTAGCGAGCTTGGCGTCTTTCTTGCCCTGGATATTGAGGCGTTCGCCCTTCTTCTCCAGATAGGTCGAGTAGTTGCCCTCATAGGGGTAGAGGTGACCGCGGTCCACCTCCGCGATCCACTCCGCGACGTGGTCGAGGAAGTACCGATCGTGGGTGACGGCCAGCACCGCGCCGGAATACTTAGCGAGATGCTGCTCAAGCCAGAGCACTGACTCGGCGTCAAGGTGGTTAGTGGGCTCGTCGAGCAACAGAAGATCGGGCTTCTGTAACAGCAGCTTGGTCAGCGCGACCCGGCGTTTCTCACCGCCGGAGAGATTGGCAACACTCGCGTCGCCCGGCGGGGTGCGCAGGGCATCCATCGCCTGCTCGAGTTGAGAGTCGAGATCCCAAGCATCGGCGGCGTCGATATCTTCCTGGAGCGTGCCCATCTCCGCGAGAAGCGTGTCGAAGTCGGCGTCGGGTTCGGCCATCTCGAGGCCGATCGCGGCGTGGCGGTCGACCTTGTCCTTGATGGCGCGAACGCCCTCCTGCACGTTTTCGAGCACGGTCTTCGACTCGTCGAGCTCGGGCTCCTGCATCAGGATGCCCACACTGTAGCCGGAGCTCAGTCGCGCCTCTCCGTTGGACGGGGTATCGAGCCCCGCCATGATCTTCAGGATCGTGGATTTTCCTGCGCCGTTCGGGCCGACCACGCCGATCTTGGCACCCGGGAAAAACGACATCGTGACGTCATCGAGAATGAGTTTGTCACCGACCGCTTTGCGGGCGCGCACCATTGAATAAATGAATTCGGCCATACCCCGATTCTACCGAGCGGTGGGCGGGCCAGTTTCGCCAGCGTGCTGCTCCGAACCGGGGCACTAGCGGACGACGGCGCTACCAGTCGATGTGGCGCGTGGTGCCGATCAGGCAGGTGCCGGTGGCAATGGTCTTACCAATGACGCCGTGGTAGCCGGCCCCGGTGAATTGGCCCACCAGACACTCGCCCTTAATGCGCACCGAGAACACGATCGAATCGGCGGCCACCCCCACCGAGGTGCTGTCGGCCGTCACCTCCATGTCTTGCTTGAGAAAACCGACGGAGACGAGATTATCGATGATGCTGCGGCCGTCTGATTTGCCGTGCGCCAGGTAGAAAGCGCTGTTCACCGCATCGAAAAACTGCTTGTTGGCGGCGGCGGTATTTCCGGGCCGAAGGATCGGCCCGGCCTCTGGTTCCGGGGTTGCCGACGCCGAGGCGGTCGGAGTGTAGGTCGGCACCGGGGTAGGCACACCCTGCACGCAGCCGGTAAGCACGGCGATAGCCAACACGCCCACGACCGTGACGGTCGCGGCTCGGCCAAAACGCAGCTGCGCCATCGTGGTGTCCTTCCGTCGCCCCATCCGAACCGGATGACGTGGCGTCCGTCAAGATTCTACGACCGAGACGCTGACCCCCGTGCTCAGAATGGAAGTGCGGCCACCGCGTCATCCGGCTCGAGCAGCGCCTCAGCGCTACCCGAATCCGAGTCGGCATCGACATCCTCTTCGCCCTGCTTTACGGCACTCTCTGCCGGCGCACCCCCAGCGGGGGCCGCGCTCGCGCTGGACGAGATGCTGCGCGAGAAGACGGCCGTTCCCCAGCTCAGGTCGTGCCCCACGGCATCCGCCTCCACGTCGATATTGGTGCCGGTGCGCTCGCCGTTCTCCCAGTCGCGCACCCTGAGGCGCCCGGCGACCACGACGCGGTCGCCCTTGCCTACCGAGCCCGCGCTATTGATCGCCAGCTGGCGAAAAGTCGTGATGGTGTACCAGTTCGTTTCGCCGTCGATCCAGCGCTCCTGCGATCGGTCGAATCGACGTTGGGTTGAGGCCAGCCGGAACGAGGTGATCGGAAGCCCCTCGCTCGTGACAATATGCCGCGGCGCAGTGGCCACGAGGCCGGTCAGAGTGATGCTGTCAGTCATTGTTCGCTCCTTGTGTCGAGGTGGACCGGAACCCGGGAGGCACTCGTGCCGGGAAGCCATCCCGGGATCCGGTAACGCCCAGCGTCGTCGCCGCCCGCGCACGAAAAAGCCGGCAGGCGCCCCCGGGGGAACCTGCCGGCTCTGCGGCGATTGGTGAGGACTAGATGGCCCGCACGTATTCCGCGAAAGACTGGCGGATCTTGTTGACCTTCGGCACGGCGACCGCCATGCAATACCCCTGACCGGGATTCTTGGCAAAAAAGTCTTGGTGGTACTGCTCAGCGGGGTACCACGTGCCGAGGGGCTCGAGCGTCGTGACGACCGAGCCATCCCAATACTCGGATGCGCGATCGCGGGCCGCCTCGAAGAGCGCCTTCTGCGCGTCATCCAGATAAAACATCGCCGAGCGATACTGGCTGCCCACGTCGTTGCCCTGACGGTTGAGCTGACGCGGGTCGTGCAGGCTGAAGAACACGTCGAGGATCACGCTGCTGGGGATGACCTCAGGGTCGAAGGTCACGGCCACGGCCTCTGCATGCCCGGTCATGCCGGTGCAGACGGCGTCGTAATCCGGGTTGACGGTGACTCCGCCGGTGTAGCCGGAGACAACATCCTGTACCCCACGTAGCGTGCGGTAGACGGCGTCAAGGCACCAGAAGCAGCCGCCGGCGATAACGAATGTGAGCATGTGAGGGAGCCTACTTCCTGAGGTCGGATGGGCACGGAGACCCGCATCACGCACAACCGATCCCCGGCTGTCGACATTCCCCCGCGGCAGACGCCTAGGCTAAACACATGCCCTACAACGCCGCAGACGACCGTTACGAATCGACCGAATATGTGCGGGTGGGGCGCAGCGGACTGAAG
>JANXTJ010000222.1 GCA_025352485.1 Salinibacterium sp. | reverse complement strand
GTTCGGGCGGTAGCCGAGCGCAGCGGTGGAAAGCTCAAGCGGGTGTGCGACAACCGGTAGGCCGCCGGGCGGGTTCAGCCCATCATCCGACGCTCGGCGCCGGCCCCGCTCCGCTGCCGAAATCACGCCCCGATAACGACTAACGAATTTTCCTCATTAAAGGTTTCCCTTTTCTGGTGCCGGTGCTAATCTGGCGTGGTTTCAGCGGTCGACAACCCGAAACTGTCGCCCGCAGTCTCCGTCGGCTGCTGTTCTCCCGGCTGCGACGGAGCGCCCTTACCCGCAAGGCCTCTTATACGCACAAAGGATCCGTGTCCTATGTTCGGTTTGCTAACCCTTCATTTTGACGTTCCCGGTTTACCTACCATTTTCGCCACCACTGGTGACTACCTCTCCCAGTGGGTGAAATATCTGCCGATAGGCATCGCAGGGCTCATCGTCTGGGGCCTATGGCTTTATCGCGTGGTGATGTCCGGCCTCGCGAAGCCGATTGAGAGTGACTTCCGAACGTCAACCTCGCTAGTCGTACCCTCGTATCACGAGGACCCCGCAATCTTGCTGCGCTGCCTGGAGTCATGGCGGGCCCAAAACCCGGACGAAATCATCATCGTGCTCGATGTTGAGGATACGAAGGCCTTCGCCAAGGTTGTGGCACTGGGCGACGACCGGGTGCACCCGATCTTGTTTCACCATGTGGGCAAGCGCTCGGCGCTCGGGGTAGGAATCCGGCAAGCGAAAAGCGAGATTATCGTGCTAGTGGACTCGGACACGTCGTGGGAGCCCGACCTGTTGGTCAATGTGCAGAAGCCGTTCGAGGACCCCAAGGTCGGCGGGGTCGGAACCCAACAGAACGTCTACCAACGCAACTCGAGCCTCTGGCGCATGATCGCCGACTGGCTGGTGAACTTGCGGTACTACAACTATGTGCCCGCGATGGGCCGAGTCGGCGCGGTGCCGTGCCTCTCCGGGCGTACCGCCGCGTACCGTCGCTCCGCGGTACTTCCGGTGCTCGACAACCTTGAGAACGAGTTCTTTCTCGGGCGCAGATGCATCGCTGGCGACGATGGTCGCTTGACTTGGCTGGTGTTGGCATCCGGCTACAAAACGGTGCACCAGTCGTCGGCTCGGGCGTTGTCGATGTTTCCCGCGGGGTTCGCGGCATTTATCAAACAGCGGGTGCGCTGGAGCCGCAACTCTTATCGGGCCTATTTGACGGCAATCGGCAAAGGCCGGGTGTGGAGAGCCCCCTTCGTGACAAAGATCACGGTTCTACAGATTCTTCTGACCCCGCTGACGATGGGCCTCTCACTCTGGTACCTGATTTTTGCGCGACTTGACTTCACAGTCGTCGGAGTGGTTGCCACCATCGGCTTTGTCTTGAATAGGGCGAGCGATTCGAGGGGGGTCAAACCTCAAGCGGCATCCTCTCGACATATTTATCTTGCCGATTCTTGCCTTTGTGGTGATTCTGGTCGCACTGCCCATCAAGGCATACGCGTTCGTCACGATGAATAAGCAGGGCTGGTTGACCCGCCATGCGGATACGGTCGGCGGTGACGGGCAAACTGCTGCCACTCTGACACCCGAATCGAGCTTCGTATGATCACCGGGCGGATCTTCGCGGGCGCGGCCACCGCTGTCTTGGCGGCGTGTGTCATGGCCATGCCGGGTGCTGCATTGGCATCCAACCCGGCGCCGGGGTCTTCCGGTCCGTCGGTCACCGGTCGGCCCTACCCCGGGGATCCCGCCAAAGAAGCGGCTATGGTCGCCGCAGAGGATCAGAGAATTTACCGGCTGCGTGCCATCACGGCTGCAGCTCGGTGGCAGGGAATCGCGACCACCACGCCCTATCAGGTTACCTTAGATACGACCCCCAATCTGGTTCTTGTTGCTCAGACGCAGCCGTACACGCTTGCATCTCTGGAAGCGCTCATCCCCGGAGCATTCGTGCGCCAACCGGACGGCTCGTACCTTCTCACCGACAACATCGTGGTGGAGGCAGGAGCCGTGCTGGACCTGTCAAGCCCCGACGGAGTCACTATTCACCTTGCTAGTTCGAGCAAAGGCTTCGTCTCAATCATCGGGCTGGGCGGTTCGCTCAAGATCTTCGGCACCGCCCAGTTGCCGGTTAAAATCGGTAGCTGGGATCAAACCCTCGGCACGGTCGACACAAATACTGCCGACGGGCGCGCCTATTTGCGGATCATTGGCGGCACAGCGAACTTCAGCTACGTAGATTTCGACAACCTCGGTTTCTGGAGCGGTGGCACCGGCGGCATTGCCCTGACGGGAACCGCGGTGACGGCCAGCGCGCTGGCTAAGACTGCCTCGCCGCCGCCCCCGCCGCTTACCAAGTCGGTACACGGCGCCATTATTAAGCCTCTGACACCGACCGGGAACATCAACGACGTGGCGTCGGCAATCTCTGGTGATTCGGGCGGCTACAGCTACGTGACGGCCAACCTCTCCCACGTCTCGATTGTCGGTAACGCCTACGGTCTATTCGTCAACGGCTCCAACGGTGTTGATGTCACTGACACTCATGTCAGCGGCAGCTTGGTAGACGGGATCGTATTTCATCGATTCGTAACAAACAGCACGATCTCTGCGACCACAGTGAACGACAACGCCGTTGATGGATTTGCGATGACGCGCGCATCCACCGGGATTCTGATCAAGGGCCTCACCGCCAACAACAACGGCCGAGATGGGATCGTTCTGGATGGCGGGCCGCTCGCCAATGGGCCCAATGCGTCAGGCACACCCGTCGGTAGTTACGGAAATAATTCGATTGAGAACGGCCTCGCTAACTCCAATGCGCGTTACGGAATCAACGTCATTGGCGGCAACGGGGTAAACGTCGTCGGGAATTCGGTAAATAACAACTCGATGGGAATCGCCGTGTCGAAGGCCGCGACAGCGGTGACGATTCGCGGCAACCGAATCAAAAACAGCATCAAACACGCAATTTCACTCGTGGGCGTCACTAACTCCACGGTGGCTGAGAACGTGATCTCGGGTGCCGACATTGGAATCTATCTGCGCGGAGCATCCGCGAAAATTGAACGGAACGTGCTCTCGGGCGTGTCAAACCATGGGATAACGCTGATCGGGTCGGACCCAGGGGCAACCATCTCCGGCAACACGGTCGCCGGTGCCGGACCGAGCGCGATTGACACGGCGCGAGCCACGGGCGCCGTAACGCAGGGCAACAGCACGAGCAACTGGACCAATACCAAGCCTCTGTCAGTGATTCTCGCGGGGATTTTTCAGCCGTTGACGATCGTCTGGATCTGCCTGGGCCTCATCGTCTTGATCTCCGCACTGAGCGGAATTGGGCGCAAAAACATCGGCTTCCGCCACCCCTACGCCAACCAAGTGCCACTCGCCCGGCTCACGAGAGGTGTTGTCAGACCCGAGGAATTGGGCCTGACGGTGCAACATTCCCGCGTGAGCAAGCCTCCATCGAAAAACCCACGGACCAACCGGGATCTTGCGACAAGGAGACGTGAGCTCCGGGCTGGAACATCGGCCCGATGAATCGCCAACGGATCATGGCCGTCGTTATTGCCGTACTCGCGACGATGCTCACTGTCGCCATTGTGGTGGCCGCCGTCTCCCTCTCGCGTTACAACAGCCTCAGCGCTTCATCCGTGTCAGTCTCGCCGACACCGAGCGTGAGCCCTGCAACCGTCCCGACGCCAGGCCCGACGTCGCCACCGTCATCCAGTGCGCCGTCGACGTGCCCTCCCGCGACCGTCACCGTTTCGACGACTAAGGATTTGGAGGCTGCACTGGCGGCGGCCCAACCGGGGACGGTCATCCGGCTCGCCCCGGGGACGTTCGTGGGGCAGTTTCTCGGGAAGGCGGCGGGAAGTGCCGCTTCACCGATTTGGCTGTGTGGGTCGGCTGATTCGAAACTCGATGGGGGTACGACCGGCTCCGGTTATGTGCTTCACCTCGACGGCGCGTCCTACTGGCATCTCCTCGGGTTCGGTGTCACGAACGGGCAAAAGGGAGTGGTGACGGATGCCGCGAACAACAACACCATCGAAGGGCTCACCGTGACCGGGATCGGTGACGAAGGCATCCATCTGCGATCGGCCAGCTCGAACAACGTGGTGATCCGAAATACCGTCAGCAACACCGGACTCTTGAAGGCAAAGTTTGGTGAAGGGATTTACGTCGGGAGTGCGCAGAAGAACTGGTGCAGCTATTCGAGCTGCCAGCCCGACCGCAGCGACCACAACACGATCACTGCAAACACGGTTTCTCACACCACGGCCGAGAACATTGATATCAAGGAGGGAACAACGGGGGGAACGGTCTCACAGAACGTTCTGGACGGTGTCGGGATGGTGCAGTCCGGCGCGGATTCCTGGATCGACGTCAAAGGGAACGACTGGACAATCGACCACAACCACGGCGTCAACTCGGTCAACGACGGCTTCCAGACGCACCAAATTCTGGATGGGTGGGGCACTCGCAACCACTTCACCAACAATCTCTTAGACGTGAATGGGCCCGGATACGGCATCAATTTGACCCCTGTTCTCGGCAACACAGTGAGCTGCAGCAATATCGTCACCGGCGCGGCCCGCGGCCTCAGCAACATCGCCTGCACCTCTGGCTAGATCTTCTGAAGCGTCACATCATGCCCTCACACCCCGAATTGAGGAGACACAAATGGATGACACCGCTGGCATTGCAGCTACGCACCCGATTGTCGATAGGCCGAGAATGACCGTGATTGGCACGGGCTATCTCGGCGCCACCCACGCCGTCTGCATGGCGATTCTGGGCTTCGAAGTGCTCGGCGTTGACGTCGACCTCGCCAAGCTCGACGCTCTCAAGTCTGGGCGCGTACCGTTTTACGAGCCGGGGCTGCCCGAGAGGCTCGCAGAAGCCCTCGACTCGGGTCGGCTCCATTTCACGGATGACTTCGCCCACGCCGCCGCGTGGGGAGACGTGCACTTCGTGTGTGTTGGAACGCCGCAATCGAAAGAATCGAACGCTGCCGACCTCACCTATGTCGAATTGGCGGTGACCGAGTTGGCCAGTCACCTCACGCGCAGATCCCTGATCGTGGGAAAGTCAACGGTGCCGATCGGCACCGCTGCCAGCCTCGCAGACATCGTGCATCGTGTTGCTCCGGCGGGGGAAGAGGTCGAACTGGCCTGGAACCCAGAGTTCCTCCGGGAGGGGTATGCCGTAAAAGACACTCTTCAGCCGGACCGTCTTGTCTTCGGAGTTTCGAGCAGCTGGGCCGAGGCGCAGCTGCGTGCGGCGTTTGAGCCGATTCTCAACCTCGGTACGCCGCTGGTGGTCTGTGATCTGTCGACGGCAGAGCTGGTGAAGGTCGCGGCGAACTCCTTCTTGGCGACCAAGATCTCGTATATCAACGCCATGGCGGAGGTGTGCGAGGCCACCGGAGCCGACGTCAACCTCTTGGCCACAGCACTATCGCACGACAGCAGAATCGGCGGACGCTTCCTGAAACCTGGGCTCGGATTCGGAGGCGGGTGCCTCCCGAAAGATATTCGCGCCTTCGCTCACCGCGCCGGAGAACTTGGCGTCGGCCAAGCCGTTGCCTTCCTGCACGAAGTCGACGCCATCAACCAGCGCCGCCGAACCCGCACCGTCGATCTGGTGCGGGAAATTGTCGGCGGTTCGCTTGTCGGCGTGAAAGTCGCGGCCCTCGGTGCGGCTTTCAAGCCGAACTCCGACGATATTCGGGATGCGCCCGCGCTAGACGTCGCCCGGCTTCTCGCGGCGGAGGGCGCCTCTGTGTTGGTTTATGACCCCCAAGCCAACGAAAACGCTCGACGTTCGTACCCAGAATTAAGCTACGCCGACTCCCTCGAAGAAGCGGTGCGCGGCGCGAATGTGGTTGCGCTGCTCACCGAATGGCAGGAGTTTCGCGACGCCGACCCAAAGGATTTGGGTGCTCTCGTCGCTCATCGGCGGGTCGTCGATGGGCGTCATGCTCTCGATGCCGACGACTATCGCGACAAGGGGTGGGAGTACCGGGCGCTGGGGCGACCCGCACAGCCCAAGACGGTCGCGCTCGTCTCCGACGTGCGCGACGAGGCGCTCATCCCGAGCTAGCCCGATCACACTCTGCTTTGATTGCGCGCAGCAGTGTGGCCCACCATGATGATGGGCCACACTGACTTACGCTCGCCGCAAATGCTTAGCGGCCGAGCAGCGCACCGATTCCCAGCCCGAGGCTCAAGTCGCTGCGGGAGTTGCTGCTGTCATCACGGTTCGAGTCGCTCTGCACTCCGAGCCCGAGCCCAACATTGACGCCAGCTCCCACGTCGAGGCGAGAATTGTCGCGGTTCTCATCGGAGGAACGTGAATCCGAAACCACCGAACCCTGGGCCTGGGCCTGCAACTGCACCTGCGTATCCGCTGCTGCTGACGATGACGACTGCGATGACGACTGCGATGCCTGCTGGTTGGCCTCGGAGTTGTAGCGCGTCTGGCCGTCCAAAACCGCGTCGAGTCGCAGTTCGAAAGCAGCAGAGGCCTGGGCGTCCAGAGTGTTTCGGAAGTTGGACGAGTCCCACTGGTTAGAGGACCTGTGCTGCTGCGAGGATGCCGAGACGGCACTCGTTGCGGCAATCCCCGTCTCCGACGTCGATGCCATTGCGGGGCCTGCGGCCCCCACGGCTAGAGCGACGGCGGCAACACCGGCGAGACCAAATGCGGATGTTTTCGTTAACTTGTTCATGATGATGAACTCCTTGTCGAATGTCGGCCAGGAAGTGGTCCCGGCCGCACTTGGGTTCCGGAGCGGGCGGCGGGCGGGATTGGTGCCCCCCGAACGAGGGGGGGCTTTATGGGGCTCCGAGAAGAGATTTCTGTGAATTCTGGGCGACTACAAGCCTGATTTCATATGTGTAAATCCGGGAGCGAGTTATTTCCTGCGCATCACCTGAAAGCACTGGATCGTCGTGTGTGTTATCAGAGCCCATCCAAGCCTCGGCTCGGCGGCTCATTCCGCCTGCGTGGGGGTCGGCCCTGCTGGGTCGCCGCCGGTGATCGCCGGCCTACGACTGTTCCTGATCGTTTGGGGCGTGCCGACCGTGGTCGCACTGGTGAGACTGATGTTCGGCAGACTGCGCGACGCGGGCTATTCCGCTTGGTACACGCTGATCGCGTGCGTGCCAATAGTGGGCGGGTTTCTTGTCATCGTCGCGCTGGCAAAATCTTCGGTTGAGGGACCTGGTGCAGCCACCGTCTAGTCAAGGCGTCCGAGGTTGTTCGCGATGGGCTTGAGCATCGGCTCAACGGCGCTATGCACTGAGCGCTGAC
>JANXTJ010000189.1 GCA_025352485.1 Salinibacterium sp. | reverse complement strand
CTAAGGCCAACAACCTCAAGACGATCGCGGATCTATCCAAGGTGACGACGCCGCTCACGCTGGGTGGGGCCGCCGAACTCGCCGAGCGACCCTATGGCCCCAAGGGCCTGAAGTCGAAGTACGGCGTGAACGTGGCTTTCACGGCCACCGGCGACACCACCGTGGATGACCTCCTTGCCGGTACCGTCAACATCGCCAACGTCTATAGTGCCGACCCGCGAATCCAGACCGACAAGCTCGTCACTCTGGCCGACCCCGATGGCCTGTTCCTCGCCTCCAACGTCGTGCCGCTGGTGCGTTCCGACGTCGCCGGCCAGGTGTCGAAAATCATCAACGCGGTGAGCGCGAAGCTCACCGCGCAGGGCTTGGTCGCTCTCAACGTGGCGTCAACCGTCGACCAGAAGTCGCCGGGCGTCATCGCTAAGGGCTGGCTGACCGGTAACGGCCTCCTGAAGAAGTAGCAGTCGCAGGCGGGGCGGGCTTCTGTCGAAGTTCGCCCCGTCCGTGCTGTCGCCCCGCACTGCGGCCGTCAGGCATTCAGCCCCGCGGAACGTGCCTGCGGTACGCGGTGATGACGAGTTCGAGGTACTCCGAGATTGCCGCTTGTTCGGCAGGGTCGAACCGATCGAGCGTGGAATCGATATCCATGAACATCGGCACGAGGATTCCCATCGCCTTCCCCGTTGAATCGAGCGACGCGGTGACCACAATTCCGCGCCGGTCGGCGGGATTGCTGGCTCGGCTGGCGTGACCCAATCGGGCCAGCCGGTCGACGACCGCCGTGACGGCGGGACGGCTGACCCCCAGCCGTCCGGCAAGCTCCGCGGGGGAGAGCGGGCCGCTCTCGATGAGCTGCACCATGGCCTCAAGGTCAGTCGGATTGACGGCGAGTTGCTCGCCCAGGTGTCCCTCAAATTTCTTGCTGATAGTGAGAATTTCGCGCAGCGCGCGAGTCGCCCGTCGGGCGGGCGGGCGGGCTCTTGTCATGGTTTGGAGTTTACAGCTAGGTTATGAAGAACATTAATAGTTAACAAAACGAACTATGGGATCCCATGCGGCGAATCGCGAACTTCATCACAGCTCGGCGCACCTCCTGGATCGTGCTCGTTGGTGCGCTGATTGCGGCGGGGGCCGTGTTCGCGATCGGCTCCGGCGCCAGCGGGGCCAGCTCACCCGGCCTCGGGTTGCCAGCTTCCGCCGAATCGGCGCGGGTGACCGTCGCCCAGACGAACCTTCCCGCCGTAGACGGCAGCACCGCCCTGCTCGTGTTCAGCCGGGACGGCTCGACGCTCACGGCTGCCGACATCACGGCGGTGGGCGCGGCCGCGACGGCACTGACCGCGTACTCGTCCAGCCCGATGGCTCCGCCACCCACTATCTCCGACGACGGCACTGTCGCGCTGGTGGTCGTGCCCCTGCAGACCCTCCCGGACGTCGCTGCACAGGCCACCCGCGCCTCCCAACTTCGCTCCACGGCCAATGCCGACCTGCCCGTGGGTCTTACGGCCCGCCTGACCGGGCCAGAGGGTTTCGCGGTCGATATTGCCGCCGTTTTCAAGGGCGCAGACCTCACGCTCCTGCTCACGACCGTGGTCGTGGTCGCCTTACTGTTGCTGATCACCTATCGCAGCCCATGGCTGTGGCTCGTTCCGCTGGCTGTGGTGGGGCTGGCCGATGGCGTCGCCAGTATCGTGGCGACGCGGATTGCCGCGGCCGCGGGCATCGCACTTGACGCGTCGGTTACGGGTATTCTCTCCGTGCTCGTCTTCGGCGCCGGCACAAACTATGCACTGCTGCTGATCGCACGGTACCGGGAACAGTTGCGTAGCACCGAAGACCGACGCGAAGCCATGTCGATCGCGCTGCGTGCCGCTGGTCCGGCGATCGTGGCCAGTGGCAGCACCGTGGTGCTGTCGTTGCTCACCCTGCTGTTCGCCTCGCTTGAAGGAAACCGCGCGCTCGGAATCGCGTGCGCGACCGGAATCGTGGTCGCGATGCTTTTTGCCCTAGTCGTGTTGCCAGCGACGCTCGTGCTCTTCGGTCGCGGCCTGTTTTGGCCCTATCTGCCGCGGTTTGGCAGCGCTGGCACTCTCGAGAAAGGTGTCTGGCACCGATTGGGCACGCTCGTTTCCCGGCGACCTGTCGTTGTCGCGGTCGTGGGCGCCCTCGTACTCGGCGCGCTCGCCCTGAGCGGTGTGCCGCAGATTTCGATCGGTTTGTCGCAGTCGCAGAAGTTCACTTCGGTTCCGGAATCAGTGGTCGGGCAGGAGATCCTGGCCGCCGCCTTCTCGGCGGGCAGCGGCTCTCCGGCGGTGGTCATCGCCAACGCCGGCTCGGCTGAGGACGTGGTGAAAGCTGCCAAGACCGTGCCGGGCGTCGCATCTGCGACGGTGGGAGCGACAAACGGGGACATCACCCAAATTAACGTGACGTTCGATTCGGCCGCGGAGACGGCGGCATCATTTGCGACCGTCGACGCACTGAGGGACACCGTCCATGGCATCGCGGGTGCCGAGGCGATCGTCGGCGGCCTCGACGCGCAAACTCTCGATGCGAATCGCGCGCAGACCGCCGACCAAAATCTCGTGATCCCGTTGATTCTGGGTCTGGTTTTCCTCGTCCTTGTGTTGTTACTGCGAGCCTTGGTCGCTCCCGTGCTGCTTCTGGTGACAGTGGTGGCCTCGTTCTTTGCGAGTCTCGGCGCGAGCTGGCTACTGTTCCGTTCGGTATTCGGCTTCCCTGCCATCGATACCAACGTGGTGCTGTTCAGTTTTCTCTTTCTGGTGGCGCTCGGGGTCGACTACAACATTTTTCTCGTGACACGGGCTCGTGAGGAATCCGTGGCTTTCGGGACCAGAGTGGGTATGCTGCGCGCGCTGTCGTCGACCGGCGGCGTGATCACGAGTGCGGGCATCCTGCTGGCTGCGGTGTTCGCTGTTCTCGGCGTGCTTCCGCTCATCACGCTGACACAGATCGGGATCATCGTTTGCATCGGGGTGCTGCTCGATACGCTTCTGGTGCGCACGGTGCTGGTGCCAGCGCTGGCGTTCATCGGCGGTGAGAAGTTCTGGTGGCCGAGCCGCGTGGCGCGTGACCTCGCCTCCGGTTCGCCTTCGGGCCTCGACTAACTCAGCGGGCGTCGACTAACTCAGCGGCGTCGCAGGGCTGCCAGCCGGTTACGCCAGAGGGTCAGCCGCCCTGGCTGTTCGGCTAGCGGCGGCCCGCCGACCCAGGCGGTGGCGATCCGGATGCCGTGCAGCGCGTTGAGAGCCCACAGTTCGGTGCCGTCCAGCTCGGCGGGGGTCACCGCCTCATCATGGGTCTCAATGCCGAGGGCCGTCGCGAGGGTGAGAACGCTGCGCGCCGTCACGCTGTCGACGCGCTCGAATTCGTGCAGCGGCCCACACAGAATTTCGCCGCGCCACCACAATAGGGCGCTGGTAGCGCCGTCTACGACGTAGCCGTCCGGGGAGAGCAGCACGGCCTCGCCGGCGCCGACCGCCGCCACCGAACGGCGCACGCCGAGCATCCGCTCAAGGTCAGGGCCTTTGACGAGCGGTTGGGTCCACGGGTCGGCACCCGTCCAGGTGGCGAGCACGACGGAGCGCTGGCGTTCGGGGGCGGGGCGCAGGCGCAGCACGAGGCGTCCGTCCGAGCGCGACTCCACCCGCGGAAACCAGTCGCCATCCGTCGGGATCACGGCGATTGCGGCGGCCCAAAAGTCGGCGGCGGCAGGCCCGGCGGTGGGCCCTGCGGTGGCCAGGAACCGCTCGCGATGGGCGGTAAGGGCCAAGGAGCTGCCGTCGGTCACTAGCCAGGAGTCTGCGACCACGATCGACGTCTCGGCGAGATCGCTGTCGTCGGCCGCGACCAGCCGACCACCCGTCCACAGGGAGACCTGCTGCGCACTCATAGGCTTAGGTTATGCGCCCCCGCGTCCAGACGCTCTCGCTCGGCCGGTGGATCGACCCGGCGCGAGCCTATGCCGCCATCTGTGGCGACTCGGATGCCGCATTCTGGCTCGATAGCGGACCATCCGCGACCACCGGCCACAGCTATCTCGGCCTCGCGTCTGCCGTCACGACGGATTTTGGCGGCCCAGTGCTCGACTGGCTGCGAGCACAGCATTCCGACGTCGAGACCACGGATGCCCCCGCCGGCTTCACTCTCGGTCTGGTCGGTTGGCTCGGCTACGAGCTGCGCGGCGAGACCATGGGAGTGCCGATCGAGCGGGTCGGCCGCTACCCGGACGCTGCGTTCCTGACGGTGGATCGCGCCCTCGCCTTCGACCACGCCCGCCAAGAGGTCACGCTGCTTGCCCTGCACGATGTTCGGGGCTATCGCGAGTCGGTTCTTGCGGCCCTCGAAGCCGAGCCCCACGAAACCGCGCCGGCCGCCGCAACCCCGCCCGCCACCGCTCCTGCCGATCCCACCCCCGCGATCTGGGCCTACAGCGACGCCGAATATCTCGACATGATCGGGCGCTGTCAGGCCGCCATCCTGCGCGGCGACGCCTACCAGTTGTGCCTGACCACCGAGGTGTCGGTGGCGGTGTCCCCGGATCCGCTGGCGACCTACCTGGCGCTGCGGGCAGCCAGCCCCACCCATCACGGCGCCCTTCTTCGCGCGGGGACGGTCTCACTGTTGAGCGCTTCCCCCGAGCAGTTTCTTGCCGTCACGCCCGATGGCACCGTCTCGACCAGCCCGATCAAGGGAACACGGCCGCGCGGAGCTACGGAGGCCGGCGACCTGGCACTGCGCGACGAACTCATCAGCAGCGACAAGGAGCGCGCCGAGAATCTGATGATCGTCGACCTGATGCGCAACGACATAGCCCGAATCTCGCGGGTCGGGTCGGTGGCCGTAACCAGCCTGATGGCCGTCGAAAGTTACGCGCAGGTGCACCAGCTCGTCAGCACGGTGCGCGGCGAGCTCGCGGATGGATTCACCGGCATCGACGCGATCAAGGCCTGCTTCCCGGCCGGGTCCATGACGGGGGCGCCAAAACGATCCGCGACCGAGATACTCGACCGCCTCGAACATCGAGCGCGCGGCATCTACGCGGGTGCGTTCGGCTACATCGGCCTCGATGGCGCGGTGGATCTTGCGATGGTCATCCGCTCGATTGTGATCGACCCGGCTGGCTCGACCGTCGGCACCGGTGGTGGAATCACGGCACTCTCGGATCCCGCCGAGGAACTGGCAGAAGTGAAACTGAAGTCGGGAGTATTACTGCGGGTGTTGGGAGCGGCGGGTTACAGTTGCGCCCAGGAGGAAACACATGGCCACCCCATTGATCCAGAAAATCCAAAAAACGATTCTTCGGCGTAAGCCAATAGGTCAGATTCAGGATGAAAAGGAGGGCGGGGAGGGCACCCTCACCCGGTCCTTGGGCCTGTGGCAACTGACGGCGATCGGCGTGGGTGGCATCATCGGTGCCGGAATTTTCACCCTCGCCGGAACCGTTGCCCACAACATCGCCGGCCCCGCCGTGCTCATCTCGTTCCTCATTGCCGGCGTGGCCAGCGCGGCGGCGGCACTGTCTTATGCCGAGTTCGCGGGGATGATCCCGAAGGCCGGATCGGCATACACCTACGGCTATGTCTCGCTCGGAGAGCTTGCCGGCTGGTTTATCGGCTGGGATCTGCTGCTCGAATACACGGCCATCGTCGCCGTCGTCGCGATCGGCGTGTCTGGCTATTTCGGCTTTCTGGTCGGTCAATTTGGGCTCGACCTGCCGACCTGGATGCTCGGCGCCTATGGCACCGGCCCCGGGCACGTTGTCGACCTGTTCGCCGTCATTCTGTGCCTGGGCACCGCGTTCCTCCTGACGAGGGGCATTCGTGCCGCGGCCCGCTTCGAAGTCTTCGTCGTCGGTTTCAAGGTGCTGCTCGTGCTCGTCATCATCGTGCTCGGGCTCACCCAGATCAACAGCGCCAACTACACGCCATACTTTCCGTTCGGGGCTGCCGGAGTGTTGACGGGGGCCGCCACGGTCTTCTTCGCGGTCTTCGGATACGACGCGATGAGCACGGCCGCCGAGGAGTCGAAAGACGCCACCCGTCATATGCCGAAGGCGATCCTGCTTTCGCTGGGCATCGCGATGGTGCTCTACGTGCTGGCCACGATCGTGCTCACCGGAATGCAGAATTACACCCAGATCGACCCGGAAAGCGGTTTCTCGACCGCCTTTAAGTCGGTCGGACTGCCGGCGGTGGCAAACGTCATTGCGATTGGGGCGATCGTCAGCATCGTGACCG
>JANXTJ010000125.1 GCA_025352485.1 Salinibacterium sp. | reverse complement strand
GAATCTTTTTCTTCTCGGTGCGCCACCCCCGAATGCGGGCCCGCTATGCCATGGTGAGCTAAATGGATCTCATCACCAAAGAGCGCGATCGGCTGCTTCAGCGCGCCGCACGGGTGTACGGCCTCAGTTTCACCATCGTCTCGCTGGCCTGTCTCAGCATCCCGGGTGCGGTCGACCGGTTGAGCTACTTTCTCTGTCTCCCGCTCTACATCGTGATCGGCATCTCCCAATACCGCGTAGGAGTCAGCAGGTCGCTGCTCTGGGTGGGCCTGCAGGTGGCAGCCGGGCTGGGTGTGATCATTATCGTCACGGTGGGTAGCGCCCAGGGGCCGGCATCCGCCGGTGTCTCTGCAATCGCCCAGCTCAGTGCGGTCTCCATTGCCTCTATCGCGATCATGCTCACGAACTCCACAATCCGTCGCGGGGTTCTTGTCGCCTGCTTCGCTGCGGTGGCCACCACCACCACTGTGCTGCTCGCGCCATTTCAGGCGGTGTCGACCACCCTTGCGCTGACCGTGCTCGGCTGGACCATCGCCACGGTCGTCGGGTACTGGATCAGCGCTGCCGTGCCCCAGGCGGCGAGACGCATCGCGAGCATCGGCCGGGCCCAGCGCGCCGAGCGCCAAGCCAGCGAGACGGAGGCGCAACGTCGCCAAGGGGCGCGCCTGCTGCACGACACGGTGCTCGCCACTCTCACCCTGTTGGCCCATTCTGGCGTGGGGGTGGCCCCGGATGCCCTGCGCCAGCAGACGGCGGACGACGCGCGGCTACTGCGCCAAATGCGCCTCGGCGCGACACCCAACCCGCAGTCCTCGGGCGTCTACAACCTCGAGATTGTGCAAGAGACGGTGCTCGGCACGACACTGGAGTCGGTCAAGCAACGCTTTGGGCGGATGGGGCTCGAGGTGAACTGGCACGGCACGGGCCAAGTTCTGCTGCCGAGCGACGTGCTCGACGCCTTTCTCCTCGCCCTCGCCGAATGCCTCGAAAATGTTCGCAGGCACTCCGGGGTGACCGCCGCAGACGTCACGATCACCGATGACGAGACAATGGTGCGCGCGATGGTGACCGATGCCGGAGTCGGCTTCACCCTCGTCGACGTTGACTCCGTTCGCCTCGGCTTTAAAGAGTCGGTGGTCGGGCGCCTCAAGGAGGTCGGCGGCAGGGCCAGACTGTTCTCGTCGCCCGGCGCCGGAACCACGGTCGTCCTGGAGGTGCCGAAATGAGTTCGCTCCCCGACGAGAACACCCTCGGTCTCATCGTCGGGGGCGGCAAGCATGGTAAAGCCGATGCGACTCGACGCGTCATCCGTGCCGCGACGCCACGCCGCGCGAGTCTCGGCACCGGGTTCATCGGGATCGGGGCTGCCGTCGTCGTCGGACTGCGCGCCATTTACGGGTTCTCCTGGTTCGTCGGCTCCCTAGGCCACTACCCCGACCCGCGCCCAGCCCTGATCGCATGGATCGTGCTCATCGTCGTCATGCTCACAACCTTCATCACCGCGCGCCTGTTCGGCGACCAGCTGTCGAACGGGGCGTTCGCGCTGTTTATCGGCGGGCTGGCCACGGCCGTCGCCCTCGACCTCGTCGCTGTCTGGCCGCTGCACGACATCGGCAGGACCGCCACCGCTGCCGTGACCGCTGGCATGGGGCTCATCCTTGTCATCACCCTGAGACGCACGCGCGACATCCTCATCTCGGTGGCAGTGCTCGGCACCGTGCTGGTCATCGCGATAGTCATAAACACCCGGTGGGAGATCGACGCGGTCGGCCCCCAGATAACGGCCATCGCCTTTGCCGTGCTCCCCCCCGTAATCGGCGTCGTCGTGATCAACGGATTTCGCCGCCTCGTGCAGGTGGAACTCGACCGCGTACTCGTGCAGAGCACGGTCTCTGCCCCGAGGTTCGCGGTCGGCATGATGGCATCAGAAGAACTCGCCCGCCTCGACCTGGCCGCCGAGGAGCTGCTCGACTCCGTTGCCACCGGCCGGACCAGGCTCCCGCTGTCTCCGGAAACCGCATCGGTTGCGGCATCGCTTGCCACCGAATTGCGCCTGCACCTCATCGAGGGCCGTCGGGAGACCTGGCTGTACCACGCCATCACCGAGTCCGACATGCTGGGCAAATCGGTCACCCTGACCGATAAAGCGAGCCTGGCCGGGCTGCTCGATCCGCAGCAACGCGACGGCCTGCTGTCGGCCGCCTGGCTGTTGGTCAGCGACCCGATAAGGCGAGGCGCAAGCCGCACCGTTGCGCTCGAAATCGGTCCGGCGACCAGATCGGTAGAAATGCCCCATGGCCGCAAGATCACCATCCCGATCGTCATCCTGACAACGGGTGTTCAACGAAATCGTGTCGACCCCGCCACATGGGAAGCCATTCGGAAAGTGGGGCAGTACAGCGATGCGACCCAGAACTTCAGCCTCAGAGTCGATATCGAATGCCTCGTCGACAATCCGGCTGACCAGTGAGCCTTCCCGCCCCCACACCGAACAACGAGGACATGACCGTGACTGACACAACTGATCGCATCCGGCTCGCCCTCGTCGACGACCACAGAATGCTCCTCGGTGCCCTCACCGAGTGGATCCGCAACGCCGCGCCCAACATCGACGTGGTCGCAACCGTGCCCACCTGGCCCGAGCTCATCACGCACCCCAATTTCCCGGTAGACGTCGTGCTGCTCGACCTCGACCTCAAAGACAACATCCCGATTTCGCTCAAAATCAACACCCTCAAGACGGCAGGGGTGAAGGTCGTGCTGATGAGTACATACTCCGAGCCCAACGTGGTGCGCGAAGCCCTCGCCTCCGGAGCCCTCGGCTACCTCGTCAAGAGCGAGGATGCCGGGATGATTGTCGAGGCCATCCGAGCCGCGGCAAATGGCGATTCCCTCATCTCCGCCGAGCTCGATCTCGCACTGAACGCCGGAGACGTCGGAGGATCCCCCAAGCTCAGCGCCCAGGAGCGCCGCGTGATGGCCCTCTACGGAGCCGGCGAACCGGTCAAGGCCGTCGCCTTCCAGCTCTCAATTTCCGAAGAGACCGCAAAAAGCTATCTCAAGCGAATCCGCGAAAAATATCGCGTCGCTGGGTTCGATGTCGGCACCAAGGTGGCGTTACGTAAGCGCGCGATCGAGGACGGCATCCTCGTCGAGTCTGACACCTTCCGCTCCTTCTAGGGCTGCTTCTCGGGCGGAGCGCCGGCTCGTGTGGCGTTGCAGCAGCGCGCTGGCCACCGCGAGGGCGATACCGGGCACACACAGCAGCAGGCCGACCCAGGTCGGCGAGAGATAGCCGAGCCCAGCGGCGATCACGACACCGCCCAGGTAGGCGCCGAGGGTGTTGCCGAGATTGAGGGCCGAGTGGTTGATCGCCGCGGCGATCGACTGGCTGTTGCCCGCGACATCCATGAGCCTGGTCTGAATCGCCGGGGACAGCGCCGACGCGGCACCGCCCACCAGCGCGGAGAAGAAGAACAACCCGAAGACGGTCTCCGCCGTCAACGCGAAGCCCACCAGCGCCACCACAAACACCCCGAAACAGACGAACAGGGTGCCGAGCACGTGATGATCGGCGGCGCGGCCACCGATAAAGTTGCCGATGGTCATGCCAATGCCGGTGGAGACGAGCACCAGAGGCACGAGCGATACGTCGATGCCGGTGATCACGGTCGCTATCGGCGAGATGAAGGTGTAGACCGCGAAGAATCCGCCGAAGCCGAGAGAGCCCACCAAGAGGGTTAGCCAGACCTGCGGGCGTCGGAACACCGTCAGCTCGCGGCGCATCGTGGCCTTCGGGTCTCCCCCCTGCAACGGCACCACCAGCAAGACGGCGGTGAAGGCCAGCGCGAAGACGGCAGCGACGGCAAGAAAAGCGACCCGCCAGCCGGCCTGCTGGCCGAGGAAGGTGATGGCGGGAACACCGATCACATTCGCGATGGTCAGCCCGGAGAGCACAAGAGCGACGCCGCGACCGCGTTTGCCCGGCCCCATCAGGGAGGCGGCCACCAGCGCGGCGATGCCGAAGTAGGCCCCGTGCGGCAGTGCTGCCACAAAACGAGCCACCAGCACCAGCCCGAAGGTCGGCAACACCGCCGACGCCACGGTGCCGAGCGTGAACACCCCCATGCAGACCAGCAGCACCTGTTTACGCGGGAATCGTGCGGCGAGCGCGGCAATGGTGGGCGCGCCCACGACGACACCGAGGGCATAGGCGGAGACCAGCCAGCCGGCCTGGGCGTTGGCCTTCTCTGGGGACACCGCCCATAGCTGCGGCAACAGGTCGGCAGCAATGTTGGGCAGCAGCCCCATGGCAACGAACTCGGTAAGGCCAATACCGAAGCCGCCGAGGGCCAGCGCAAGAAGAGCTAGCCTAATTCGGGCGGGCGAGAGTGTGGCGTTCATGGTGGCCAATCGAGTCGAGAGCAGTTCGCTCTCCGTCGAGCCGATGCCATTCTACGACCGGTGAGCCGGCCCGGTTCGGTCGGGGTTGGCCGTAGAGATTGCCCGCTCGAGGCGCTCGAGCTTGCCGTCGAGCTCACCGCTGAAGCCCGGTCGGATGTCGGCCTTCAGCACCAGAGACACCCGCGTGCCGAATACGGCGACCGCTTCGGTTGCTCGGCGGATCACGTCGAAGACCTCATCCCAGTCGCCCTCGATTGTCGTAAACATGGCGTCGGTGTGGTTGGGCAGTCCCGACTCCCGCACGATAGCCACGGCTGCGGCCACCGCGTCGTGCACCGAGTCCGATTCGCTGCCGCCGCTGGGCGCTACCGAGAATGCGACGAGCACGGCTACTTCCCCGCCACTCGGGGCTTCGCGGGCTGCGCGCCGGTCGACCTAAGCTCGTCGGTCGAAACCGCTGCGTCTGCCGAAACCGCCTCAGCGGGCCGGTCGTGCAGCGGCCAGACAGAGGGCAACCAGTCGTCGTCGCCGAGATCGTCACTGACCGCCCGCGGCGCGCGCACAATGGCAACGATCGCCCAGCCCAGAAGCACGAACTCGAGAATATTGCGCACCGTCAGGGCGGAGACCAGCAGCGGGTTGAGCCTGAGCAGATAGCCGTACCAGTAGGGGTACACCACCTGAGTCAGGACCGCGATAACCAGGCCCAGAATGGCGGGAGTGCGAAACGAACGGCCCCTGCCAGCGGCATGGGTGGCCAGCCCCAGCACAATCGGCACGGCGAGCCAGGCGATGTACTGCGGCGAACCGACCTTGTTGACGGCCAACAGGGCTGTCGTCAGTGCCAGCGCGAGCGCCGGAAACAGCTCTCCCGGGGCCGATCCGGCGCGCAGTGACCGAAACCCCAACAGCGCGATGACGAGCACAGAGATCGCCAGAAGCGGCGTGATGAGGGCAATCGCGACGACGTCTCCGGG
>JANXTJ010000013.1 GCA_025352485.1 Salinibacterium sp. | reverse complement strand
GCCAGGGGCGACCGCGTTGATCGTCACGCCATATTGGCCGATTTCTCCGGCGAGCGCCCGCACGAAACCAATCGAGGCACCCTTGGTCGCAACGTAGTGCGCGAAATTCGGCGTGCCTGCGACGAAGGTGTTTGACGCGATGTTGACGATGCGTCCGTAGCCCGCCTTCGTCATGAGATCGCACAAGGCGCGGGTCACGAGGAACATGCCGTCGAGGTTGACCGCCATGATTCTGCGCCACTCCTCAAAGGTAAGCGCATCCCACGGGACGAACGGAACTATCGCCGCGTTGTTTACGAGAATGTCAACCCGGCCCAGCTCATCGATGAGGTTTTTGGCGAATGCCGTCACCGCTGCCGGGTCACTGACGTCGAGCTTGCGGGCCAGGCCACCGATCTCATCGGCGACCTTCTGCGCTCCTTCGAGGTTTATGTCCGCCACAACCACCTTGTGGCCGTCGGCGGCGAGTTCCTTGGCGATCGCCGCACCGATGCCTTGTGCCCCGCCGGTGACGACTGCAACGCGCTGTTCGCTCATTCTGGTCCCTGTTCCTTAGTTCTCTACCGGGTGATGTCTCGCGGGGCTCACGCGCCGCCGTAGTGCGCCGGGGCGATCTTCCATTCGAGATACGACTCGAGCTCGTGGGAGGGGTAGACGTCGGCCTCCTTGGTGCGTGCGAGGTAATTGAGGCGACGGATGGCCTCGATGGACTTGACGGGGTC
Organism: Salinibacterium sp.; assembly: GCA_025352485.1. Taxonomy (GTDB): domain Bacteria; phylum Actinomycetota; class Actinomycetes; order Actinomycetales; family Microbacteriaceae; genus Rhodoglobus. The sequence goes on along the minus strand of JANXTJ010000013.1, from coordinate 1,523 downwards.
GAGGTGGAAGCCCGCGATCCACTCCTTCTCCAAAGTCGTGCGGGTGTACGCCGCATCGCCACAGAAGAGCATGTTGTGCTCGTTCTGCATCTCGACGAGGAGCGAGTAGTGCCCGATCGTGTGCCCCGGGGTCTCGAACAGCCAGACACCCGGCACGATCTCGTAGTCGCCCGAGATCGGCTTGTACGTGACATCCGCGTGATCGAACGAGAGGTCTGAGTATCCGAGCCGTTCGAACGGCTCCGGCACCTTTGCGTGGCGCAGCTCTTCCTTGTGGACGAGGGTCGTCGCCTTCGTCAGGTACTTATTGCCGCCCACGTGGTCGAAGTGGAAGTGCGAGTTGACGACGATGTCGACATCTTCGGGTCGGAAGCCGCAGAGGGCTAGTTGCGCAGGGATGGTCTGCACCGGAGTCTGCAGCGGCTTCTCAAACGGCAAAACCTTGTTGACGTGGTCGAGATCGTAGCCGGTGTCATAGAGGATCAGTCCGTCTGGATGCTCGATGAGCACCGAGTACACCGGGAAGCGAACCGGCGTGCCAGCGTCAATGTGCCAGTGCACATCCGATGCATCGATGACGAGGGTTCCGCCGTCGAGCAGGTAGACCTTCGGATCTGCCATGTCGCCTCCCTAAGCTTTTTTACAGTACGTGAATTGAAAGTCACAATATGAGAAGAATGCAGCGGACGTCAAGAGCCCAGACGTGCCGTGTCGCAGGTTTTACACGATCGAAACAGTCATCTTAAGAGGCGGGGCTCGGCGATGCTGGCGCGAGCCGGTCGCCGTCGGAGAAGCGCGGTTCGTAACTGTAGTACTCCCACACATAACAGTGGTCGAGCATCGGCGCGCCAGTAAAGTCGCCGATGCAGGTGGCATCCTGGTATCGGGCAAAGCCGGCGAGCAGGTAGTACACCCGACAAATCACCTTCCACGTCGTGGCGGTTGCGGTGCTCGTATCGTGGAACAAGTGCTCCGAGGGCGTCCAGCATGCGACCGAGCTAACGGTTCCACCCTCAAGCTTCAAGGATTCCGGTGCCACCGTGCTGAGGACTGCGAAGGCGTCGGTATCCTCCGGGATCACTGCCCTGTTGGTGGCGATCGGTGCGACGATATTGCCCGTCGCGGTCGCCGCGGGCATGCTCGTGATCGATGTGGCGCTGCACCCTGCGATGAGGGCGATTGTCGTTGCGCATGTGGTCCAGATGAGAAATGCTCTGCCCATATGGTGTCCCTTCATCTCTCTAGCCGGGGTACAGGAGGCATATTTCGGCCGTGTAAAATTCGAAGCCATCCGTTGACCGGATGACGTTCTTCTCATAGTGTCACCTAGCAACTGCACAATGTGAGAAAGGCGACGATGTGTTCGTCACCGATCTCCCTCACGAGAGGAACGTTTTTCGATGCACAGCTTTAGCTCTTCATCATCCCGAAATCGCATAGTCAAGCGCATCATCCCCACCTTGGGCGTGGTGACCGTGGCGCTCATGCTTGCCGCGTGCGCCGGTCGCGGCACGCCAACGACA
>JANXTJ010000284.1 GCA_025352485.1 Salinibacterium sp. | reverse complement strand
CACCTTTTCGGTGAGCTGGCCGCCCTCTTCGAAACCGACGAATCCGGGAGGGGCACCGAACAGCCGCGAGACGGTGTGCTTCTCGCCGTACTCGCTCATGTCGAGAGAGATGAGGGCGTTTTCGTCATCGAAGAGGAACTCGGCGAGCGCCTTGGCAAGCTCCGTCTTACCGACGCCGGTGGGGCCGGCGAAGATGAACGAACCGCTCGGACGCTTCGGGTCTTTGAGCCCGGCCCGGGTGCGGCGGATCGTCTTGGCGAGTACCGAGATGGCCTCTTCCTGGCCGATGACGCGCATGTGCAGTGCCTTCTCCATGAAGATGAGTCGCGAAGACTCCTCCTCGGTGAGCTTGAAGACCGGGATGCCGGTGGCAGCGGCGAGGACTTCCGCGATCAGGCCCTCATCCACTTCGGCCGTCGTCGACACGTCGCCGGCCTTCCACTGCTTCTCGAGGCGCAAGCGCTCGCCGAGCAGCTTCTTCTCTTCGTCGCGCAGGCTGGCCGCCTTCTCGAAGTCTTGGTCTTCGATCGCGCCCTCCTTCTGGGCACGAACGGCGGCGATCTTCTCATCGAATTCGCGCAGCTCCGGCGGGGCCGACAGGATCGACAGCCGAAGGCGAGCACCGGCTTCGTCGATCAGGTCGATGGCCTTGTCTGGCAGGAACCGGTCGGCGACGTAGCGGTCGGCTAGGTTCGCGGCGGCGACAATGGCGCCATCCGTGATCGACACCTTGTGGAACGATTCGTACTTGTCGCGCAGTCCCTTGAGGATGTTGATCGTGTGGGCGAGGGACGGCTCGTGCACCTGCACGGGCTGAAAGCGGCGCTCGAGGGCCGCATCCTTCTCAAAGTGCTTGCGGTACTCGTCGAGGGTGGTCGCGCCGATCGTCTGCAGCTCGCCGCGAGCCAGCAGCGGCTTGAGGATCGAGGCGGCGTCAATGGCGCCTTCAGCGGCACCGGCACCGACCAGGGTGTGGATCTCGTCGATGAACGTGATGATGTCACCGCGGGTGCGGATCTCCTTGGTCACCTTCTTCAGGCGCTCCTCGAAGTCACCGCGGTAGCGGCTGCCGGCAATGAGGGATCCCAAGTCAAGCGTGTAGAGCTGCTTGTCTTTCAGGGTCTCCGGAACGTCGCCGCGCACGATCGCGATGGCGAGCCCTTCGACGACGGCGGTCTTACCGACGCCAGGCTCACCAATCAGCACGGGATTGTTCTTCGAGCGACGGGAGAGGATTTGCATGACGCGCTCCATCTCCTTCTCACGCCCGATCACCGGGTCGAGCTTGCCGTCACGAGCGGCCTGAGTGAGGTTGCGGCCGAACTGGTCGAGAATCTGCGAGCCCTTATCGGGGGCCGCGTCGTTGGCGCCCACCGCGACGGCCTCCTTGCCCTGGTAGCCGGAGAGCAGCTGGATGACCTGCTGGCGCACGCGGTTGAGGTCGGCGCCGAGCTTCACGAGAACCTGGGCGGCAACGCCCTCACCCTCGCGGATCAGACCGAGCAGGATGTGCTCTGTGCCGATGTAGTTGTGGCCGAGCTGCAGCGCCTCGCGCAGCGACAGCTCAAGCACCTTCTTGGCGCGCGGCGTGAACGGGATGTGCCCGGTCGGCTGCTGCTGACCCTGGCCGATAATGTCTTGAACCTGCTCGCGCACGGCGTCGAGAGAGATGTTGAGCGACTCGAGTGCTTTGGCGGCCACGCCCTCGCCCTCGTGGATCAGACCGAGCAGGATGTGCTCTGTACCGATGTAGTTGTGGTTGAGCATCTTGGCCTCTTCTTGGGCCAAAACGACAACGCGACGGGCGCGGTCCGTAAATCTTTCGAACATCTCGTTCACTCCTTTAGCACCGGGCAGAATTCGGCCGATGTATTGAGACTAGCCACGGATCTCGCGGAATTCGTGGCTGTTCGCCCTCGGCGTGACGGGTTTCTGCCGGGCTGCACTCTGCTGCGCCGTGCCGCTGAGCAACGACTTCCGAGGCGACTTCCGGCCGCGCATCCGACGCTCCTATGCTGGTGGGGTGCAGGGGATGCTGAGCGAGCTGGCCGGGCAGTTCGACCGGATGCCGCCGGCCGAGGCCAGCGCGCTGCTGAGCGAGCACTACGGGGTTACCGCCGTGGAGCTCGAGCGACTCGACACCGAGCGCGACGACAGCTTTCGGGTAACCACCGCGGACGGTTACTTCGTGCTCAAGGTGGCGCATCCCGCCGACGATCCGCTCGTGATCGACCTGCAGACTACGGCGATGCGGCGGGCCGCCGATCACGGACTGCCGACCCAGCGGCTCGTGCCCACGCTCCTCGGCGCCGAGACGGCGGTCGTCGACGGTCGAATCGCCCGGGTCTTCGACTGGCTGAACGGCGACCTGCTCGCCGAGACGACGCCAGACCAGGCGCAGCTCTTCGCGATGGGGGCCGAACTTGGCCGGCTCAGTCGCGCGCTGGCGGAACTCGAGCATCCCGCCAGCCGCCGGGTGCTCGCCTGGGACCTTCAGCGCACCGCCGGCCTTCGCCAGTACACGACAGATCCCATCATGACCGAGGTGATTGACCGGTTCGAGCGGGTGGTCGCTCCGGCACTGCGTCGACTGCCTCAGCAGGTTATTCATAACGATTTCCACCCGGGGAACCTGCTCGTGAATTCGGTCTCTGCGCGGTTTGTGGTCGGGATTCTCGACTTCGGCGATGTCGTCCACACCGCGCGGATCTGCGACCTTGGGGTCACCCTTGCCTATTTGATTCCGGAGCAGGGTGACGTGTGGGGTGCTGCCGAGCACGTCATCGGCGGC